>DASPGQ010000381.1 GCA_035620555.1 Vicinamibacteria bacterium | reverse complement strand
TTTGCCGGGAGTACTCCTGGCCCAGCTCGAAATGGAACTTCGCGTTTCTCGGGTCCCAGCGGACACGCTCCTCGAGCACTTCGAGGCGGTCTCTTCGTTCTCGGAGAGCGCGGAACCGCTCGAGCCTCTTTTCCGATTCCTCGCGCTCACCTTCCCGCGCCAGCAGGAGCCCGAGATTGTAGTTCGCACCCACGTGATCGGTGTCGATGAGGAGGGTCTGCTCGAAGGCCTCCCTCGCCTCGCGATGGTTCTTAAGCTTCAGATGGCTCATCCCGATGTAGTAGTGAGCCTCGGCATGACGCGGCTCCAGCTCGAGGAGTCTTCGGAACGAAACGAGCGCCTTCTCGGGAGCGTCCTCGCGATACCAAACGAGCCCGAGCATGAAATGGGCTGGCGTGTAATCTTGCCTCACCTCGGTGAGACGTCGAAACACACTTTCCGCTTCCACGTACCGGTTCATCGCGACGTAGAGCCTTCCGAGCTGAAACATCGCCTCGCCGTCATCCGGGTCGGCCGCGAGCAAGCCACGAAGCTCCTCTTCCGAATCGGACAGGAGACCGTCATGCTTCAGCGTCAACGCCAGCTCGAGCCGCGCGGAACGGGCGAGCTCAGCTGGAGGAGATCGGGTCAGACCCGCTCGGAACGCAGCCACAGCCTCGCTGAACTCCAACCTCGCCCGATGGGCCCTGGCCAGCATGAAATAGTACTGAGGCTTGTCGGGATCGAGCCGGATGGCGAGCTCGAAAGACCGAGCGGCGAGGGAGAACGCGCCCTCTTCGAATCTCAGAAGTCCGAGATTATAGTGAGACGCGACCAGTGAGGGATCGAGGGTGACGGCACGCTCGAGCTCTCCCTTCGCTTCCTGCAGCTTGCCGGCCCTGAACAGGAGCGCGCCGAGGCTGTTGCGGAGGTCGGCATCGTCCGGATGACGACTCAGGAGGTTTCGATAGACATCGACCGCAAGATCGGTCTTTCCCGTCGCCCCGTAGAGCCAGCCGAGGAGCTTTTCGGCTTCGGCGTCATCGGGCTCGTCCCGGAGAATGTTCTCCAGAAGAACGATTGCTCTGGGATACTCGCCCTGGCTCTGGAGTCGTCTGGCTTCCGAGAGCTGCGACTGCGGAGCGACGGCCGCACCCACAGGAACCCCAAGAAGCATTCCGCACAGCAGGTGCATGCGACAATATTATACTGGTCCGTGCCCGTGCTGGTCCGGTTCGGAAGAGGAGAGGCCTCATGAGAGCGTGGGGCGAGTCGCCGTGAATCGGGAAGACTTTCTGCGGGTCGGATTTCTCATAGTCGGAGCGTGTCTTTGCGGCGCTGCTGCGACCCAGGAGCGTTCCCTGGTTTATTCTCCTGGGGACGTCGATCATCCGGAGTGGCTCGTGCCGAGACAAAAGGCGCAGCTCGAGACCACGAAGGATTTCACCGTCTACCACGACTTCCAGTTCCAAGACCTGGTCGAGGAAAGCGGCATCACCTTCCGCAACCAGATGACGGAAGACTCGGGTGCCCATCATAAGGCCGTACACTACGACCACGGAAATGGAATTGCCGCCGCCGACGTTGACGGAGATGGGAAGCTCGACCTCTATTTCACCAACCAGGTCGGCCCCAACGCCCTCTGGCACAACCTCGGCGATGGGCGGTTCGAGGACTGGACCGAACGCGGGGGCGTGGCGATGGCCGACCGCATTTCCGTTACGGCATCGTTCGGCGACATCGACAACGACGGCGACCCCGATCTGTACGTGACCACGGTTCGCTTCGGTAACGTCCTCTTCGAGAACGACGGAACCGGCCGGTTCAAGGATATCTCGGAGGACTCAGGGACGGGCTACGTCGGCCACTCCTCCGCATCGGTGTTCTTCGACTTCGATCAGGACGGACGGCTCGACCTCTATCTCTGTAACGTTGGCGTCTATACGACCGACAAAGTAGGACCGGGCGGCTACTACATCGGGGTGCTCGACGCCTTCGCGGGACATTTGAAGCCGGAGCGCACCGAGCACAGCATCCTTTACCGAAATCTTGGCGAAAATCGTTTCGCGGACGTCACGAAGCAGATGGGCCTCGTAGACGACGCCTGGACCGGGGACGCGAGCCCGATGGATCTCAACGAGGACGGGTTTCCCGATCTCTATGTCTTGAATATGCAGGGTCACGACGAGTATTACGAGAACGTCGAAGGAAAGCGATTCGAAAGAAGGAGCCGAGAGATTTTTCCCCGGACTCCCTGGGGTGCGATGGGAGTGGTCGCGTTCGATTTCGACAATGATTCCGATATGGACATCATGATCACCGATATGCATTCCGACATGAGCGAGGAAGTGGGCCCGGAGCGCGAGAAGCTCAAATCGCTTGTGTCCTGGGGCGAACGGTTCCTCCGTAGCGGGGGCAAGAGCGTTTATGGAAATGCTTTCTATCGCAACGACGGTGGGGGAAAGTTTACCGAAATCTCGGATTCCATCGGCGCCGAGAACTACTGGCCCTGGGGATTCAGCGTCGGTGACCTGAACGCTGATGGCTTCGAAGACGTTTTCATCACATCGGGAATGAACTTTCCCTATCGCTACGGCATCAATACCGTGCTACTCAACGATCGCGGGCTGAAGTTCCGCGACAGCGAGTTCATTCTGGGTGTCGAGCCGCGAAAAAAGGGAACGACCGGTCTCGCTTTCCTTCTTGATGCGTCGGGAGGGAATCGGGAGCATCCCTTGGTCAAAGCCTACGACCTGACCGGAGAGGTCGAGGTCTGGGGCTCGCTCGGAAGTCGCTCGTCGGTCATCCTCGATATCGACGATGACGGAGACCTCGACGTCGTGACCAACGAGTTCAACGACCGACCCATGCTCCTCGAGAGCAATCTGGCCGAGAAGCGAGCCATCCGCTTCTTGAAGGTCCGGCTCGAGGGAACGACGTCGAACCGATCCGCACTGGGGACGAGGCTCGTGGTGACCGCAGGCGGCATGAATTACACCAAGATAAATGACGGGAAATCGGGATACCTCTCTCAGAGCGAGATACCTTTGTACTTCGGTTTGGGCGAAGCGGAGTCGGTCGACCGAGTTCGCCTGATCTGGCCGTCGGGCAAGGAACAGATCCTCGAAGGGCCAATCGCGACGAATCGCACGCTCGAGCTGCGCGAGCCGTGAACGTTCCCGCACGAAAGAAATGAGCCGCACGGGCAAACGATCGGAGAAGAAGGGCTCTTCCCGTCCTCGTCGGCGCTCGATAGTTCAGCCGGGTGTGACCGCTCTCGTTCTTGCCGTTATCCTGGCGACGGCAGCCATCCTGCTACGCCGCCCCGGCCAGGTGCTTTCTCCCGACGCCTTCCAGGGGCGAAACCTTCTTTTCGTCACCATCGACACCATCAGGCCCGACCGGCTCGGCAGCTACGGCTCGTCCGCGGGACTAACCCCTTACCTGGATCATTTGGCGAGCGAGGGAATACGTTTCGACAAGGTGCTCGCCCACGTGCCCTTGACTCTTCCGGCGCACGCATCCATTTTCACGTCGCTCTATCCCACGGAGCATCAGGTGCACGACAACGGCACGTTCCGGCTGAGTGAGGCTCATCCCACGCTCGCGACGACGCTCGAGAACGCGGGCTACGAAACGGGCGCGTTCGTCGGGGCCTTCGTTCTCGACGCTCGATTCGGGTTGAACCGAGGGTTCGGCGTCTACGATGACTATTACGGGGAGTCGCGTGCTTTCCTGAGCTTCTCGCAGCTCGAGCGCCGAGCCGACGCGGTCGTCGCCTCCGCGGAAACATGGATCGAGCAAGCTAGCGAGCCATGGTTCGCCTGGGTGCACCTGTTCGATCCGCACGCTCCCTACCGTCCACCTCCCGACTTTGCGAGGAGGTTCGCCAACGACCTCTACGGGGCAGAAGTGGCCTTCGTCGACGCCACGCTGGGAGCGTTTCTGCAGAGTCTCTCTGCGGCGGGTCGGCTCGAGCGAACCGTGGTCGTCGTGCTCGGAGACCACGGCGAGTCGCTCGGCGAACATGGTGAAAGCACGCACGGAACGTTCGCCTACGACTCGACGCTTCGCGTTCCGTGGATCCTCTGGGCACGAGGGCTTCGCCCCCAGGTCTTCTCCGAGACCGTACGGCAGGTGGACGTGATGCCCACGATTCTCGATCTTCTCGCGGTTCAACCTCCGGCGTACACCACTGGCCAGAATCTCCGACCCTACCTGACGGGAGAGCTTCGCTACGAAGCTCCGACCTCGTACTTCGAAGCTCTCAACACGCATCTGACCCGGGACTGGGCTCCCCTTACCGGAGTCGTGAGCGAGGACCACAAGCTCATTCGCTTGCCAACGCCCGAGCTCTACGACCTCGCTTACGACCCCGGAGAGAAAGACAACCTCTATCGGCAAAAGACGGGGCTCGCGCAGAGGCTTCAGGAAGCGCTCGACGAGATTTCGGCGGAAGGCATGCCCCTAAAGGCCACGGCTCCCGACGCGGAGACGCTCGCGAAGCTGCGAACGCTTGGATATCTCACGGCACCCGTCCAGAACCGAAAGGGAGATTACGGACCGGCGGATGATCCCAAGCGGCTCGTCGGCATCAGCAATGCCTACGACGAGGCGACCGAGCTCTTCGGAGAGGGGCGTACCGCGGAAGCGATCGCCATCTTCGAGGACGTCGTGCGGAAGCAGCCCCGCTCGTCGGAGGCTCACCGGAACCTAGCCTATGCCCTGCACCAGACCGGTCGTGTCGGCGAGGCGATCGCACTCCTAGAGGGCGCCATGGAGAGCGGCATCTCAGACGTCTCGATTCTTGGGATGCTCGGCGCCTACCTCTTGGACGTCGGGGATGCGGAGAAGGCGGTAAGTCTCCTGGAGACACTGGTCGACCGGGAGCCTGACTATGCCGAAGGGCACAATTACCTCGCTATCGCCTACGGGCGATTGGGACGCACCGAGGATAGTCGGCGGGAGTTCGAACGCGTCCTCGAGCTGGACCCGAGCTCGGCCATGGCGCACAACAATCTCGGCTCTCTCGCATTGTCTCAGGGCCGGCTAGATGAGGCTAAAGACCATCTGAACCGCGCGCTCGCCATCGACCCCGAACATGCCGCGGCCTTGAACGGACTGGGGTTCGCCCACGCGCGGCTCGGAGACATTACCGAGGCGATCGAGCTGTGGCGCCGCGCCGTCGAGAGCGATCCAACCCAGTTCGACGCGCTCTTCAACCTGGCCTTCGCGTTGGTCGAGCGTTCCCCCGAAGAGGCCAGCGCGTATCTCGAGCGGTTTGCTCGCGAGGCTCCTCCCCAGCGTTACGGAGCCGACATCGAGAAGGCCAGAGCGGCTTTGATTTCGCTGCGATCGTCGCCGGAGTCCCCGTAAGGCGGCGGGGTACGCCTCATCCCCCATGGCGAACCCGAGCCCCACCGAGACAGACGTCGCCGTCATAGAAGACCGTGAACTGACCCGGGGCGATCCCGGGATCCTTCCGGTCGAGCTGAACCAAGCCCCGCTCTCCGTTGAGCGCGAGCCCCGCGTCCAGCAACTCGCCTCCGTGGCGCACACGAACCTGAAGCTCGCGTCTTTCGGGAGGGCCGGCAATCCAGTTGAAGTTTTCTACTTCGTAGCGGTCGACCGCCTCCTCCAGCAGCTTGTCCGCGTGCACCACGTAGACGACGTTTCGAGCGACGTCCTTGCCGCGAACGAACCACGGGCCGTGCGAGAGACCCAGTCCCTGCCTCTGGCCGATCGTGTGGAACCAGTACCCCCGGTGCTGTCCGACCACCTTGCCGGTGCCGACATCCACGACGTCCCCTTCCCGCTCGCCCAAGTGATGGCGGACGAACTCTCGGTAGGGAATCTTCCCCAGAAAGCAAATACCCTGGCTGTCCTTGCGGTCCTTGTTAGGAAGGCCCAGCGCTCGCGCGCGGCTTCGGACCTCGGTCTTCCGCAGCTCGCCAATTGGAAAGAGGCTTCGCTTCACCTGCCGCTGGTCGAGAAGCGCGAGGAAATACGTCTGGTCCTTGACGGGATCGACAGCCTTCTTCAGGAGCACCCCCCCGGCTGCTTCCTCGACACGCGCGTAGTGGCCGGAGGCGACCCGATCCCAACCCGGCTCGACGGAATCGAGAAACGCGCCGAACTTGATCCGCTGGTTGCAGAGGAGATCGGGGCTCGGCGTTCGCCCCGCCCGGAGCTCTTCGACCGCATAGGAGACGACGTGATTCCAGTAAGGACCCTGCAACGATCGCACTTCGAGCGGCACCCGGAGTTGCTCGCAAACGCCACGGGCGTAGCGGAGGTCCTCCTCCCAGGGACATTCGCCGAGGTGGGCGAGCTCGTCCTCGAGCCAGACCTTGAGATAGAACGCGGTCGCGTCGTGGCCTTGTTCGCAAAGCAGGCTCAGAGCGACCGAGCTGTCGACCCCGCCCGACAGGAGCATGGCAACCTTCATCTTTCGCTCATATTATCCGCAGAACCCGGTGCCGCCTCGCTTCGTCTAAAACCCTAGCAGGCTATCGATGGTAAAGCTCGCCTTACGCTCGTTCTGGAAGAACCCCGCATTCACGGTGGTAGCCACTCTCACTCTCGGCATCGGCATCGGCGCGAATACGGCCATTTTCAGCGTGGTGCACACGGTCCTGCTCCAGCCTCTTCCCTTCGAGGACCCGTCCCGGATCGTCTCGCTCTGGGAATACTCGCCCGACGACGCCGGCCGCATGCACCGCTCCCGCACCACGGCAGCCAACTACTTCGATTGGAAGGCCGAGAGCAAGGCCTTCGAGGACATGGCGCTCTATGGTTCCGCCGGTCTGAACTGGACGGGAGACGGAGAGCCGGAGCAGCTGCTCGGCGGGCGGGTGAGCGCGAGCTACTTCTCCGTGCTCGGCATCGAGCCCGTCCTCGGTCGAACCTTTCTTCCCGAGGAGAACCGGATCGGTAATCATCGCGTCCTCGTTCTCAGCCACGGGCTGTGGCAGAACCGCTTCGGCGGGGCGAGAGACGTCATTGGAAAGGTGTTGAACCTCGACGATGCTCCCTATCAGATCATCGGGGTCATGCCGCCCGGCGTCTATCCCACCTGGCCGCAGGCGACCGGACGGACGCCTTTCCTGCCTCTCTATCAGCAGTTCTGGGTCCCGATGGCGCTCTCCCAGGAGAGGGCGGCCGATCGGGGATCCCATGTGTACGGGGTGCTGGCCCGGTTGAACGCCGAGGTCACGCTCGAAGCCGCCCGTGCGGAAATGACCACCATTGCGAGACGGCTCGAGGACGCCTACCCCCGGTCGAACGCGGGCGAGACCGTCCTCGTCGTTCCTTACATGGACGAGGTCGTCGGTGGTGCGAGAGCCGTCCTGTGGACTCTGCTGGCCGCCGTGGGACTCGTTCTCCTGACCGCTTGCGCCAACATCGCCGGCCTCAATCTCGCGCGCGCCGCGGCGCGCCAGAGGGAGGTCGCCCTTCGCTCCGCGCTGGGTGCCGGCCGATCCGTCCTGGTACGGCAGCTCCTGAGTGAAAGCATGCTGCTCGGTCTCCTCGGAGGAGCGCTCGGAACGGGGCTCGCGTTTGCCGCAATCGATGTCCTGGTTCGCATCAGCCCCTCGGAGATCCCCCGGCTTGCCGAGTCGGGCCTGAGCCCGCCGGTGCTCGCATTCACTCTGGGATTGTCCTTGCTCACGGGCTTTCTTTCTGGCCTCGTCCCGGCACTGAAATCGTCCCGTCCGGATCTAAAGACCAGTCTCCGAGAGGGCGCCCGCTCGACGACCGAGCGTTTCGGCCTGAGAAGCTCGCTCGTGGTCTGCGAGGTGGCGCTCGCCGTGATTCTCGTGGTCGCCGCGGGGCTCCTCGTTCAGAGCTTTCGGCGGCTGCGGGAGGTCGATCTGGGTTTTGCGGGAAAGAACGTTCTCCTGGCCGACCTCGCGCTTCCGCGGTCCCGGTACGAAGACTGGAAATCGGTATCGCGGTTCCATCGTGAGGTCCTGGATCGGCTGCGGATGTTTCCCGCCGTCTCCGAGGCCGCGCTCGCGTATGACCACCCTCTCGAATCGAACTGGATCGATAGCTTCCGTATCGTCGACGGGGTCCAGACGGAGGAATCATTCGCGGCGGCGCTGCGGATCGTAAGCCCAGGCTATTTCCGGGCACTCGGCATCGATCTACGCCAGGGCAGAGAGTTCACCGAGCTCGACGATGCGGAGCATCCCGGAGCCGTCATCGTGAACGACGCCTTCGTGCGGCGCTATTTCGGGGGCAGTGGAGCGATGGGACGCTCGATCTACTCCAGCACGCCGAGCTTCATGGGCATCGACCTGCCGGACACCTTCGAGATCGTTGGAGTCGTCGAGGACGTCCGGTTTCTCGGCCCGAGGTCCGATCCCGAGCCTGCCTTCTATCTGCCCGCCGGTCAGTTCCCGGTAAACGAAATGCTCCTGACGGTCCGAACGGAGACCGACCCGCTCGGACTCGCCGCGGGAATCCGGGGGGAGATCTGGGCGATCGACCCCAACCTGCCAGTCTCGAACGTGACGACGATGGAGCGATACGTCGGCGAAGCACTGGCACAGCCTCGATTCACCGCGTCGGTGCTGAGCTTCTTCGGCGTGGCGGCCCTCGCCCTCGCTGCGCTGGGCCTCTACGGCATTCTCGCTTTCACCGTGGCGCGACGAACGAGCGAGATTGGAATTCGGATGGCGCTCGGTGCCCGGGCGAACGACGTCATCGCCATGGTGGTCGGGCAGGGCTTGCGCCTGACGACCTTCGGGCTCGTTCTGGGGCTCGCGGGAGCGTTCATCACGAGCCGGGTGCTTTCGGGCCTGCTATTCGGCGTACGCGGTACCGACGTGACGACGTTCGGCGCGGCAGTCGTCTTCCTGGGCCTTGTCGCCGCGGGAGCAAGCTATGTTCCGGCCCGCCGCGCGGCGCGGGTGGAGCCGCTCCGGGCGCTCCGTTACGACTGAGCCGAGCATAGAGAGGCGGTCGGAGTCTAACAACGTCGCCCGGGACGGTTCTGCCGGGAATATTCGCGCCAGCGCCGCTCGTCGTCGAGAACGGCTACTTCGTTCGAAGCCGGTACTTGTCCAACGGCTCTCGATACGACGGCGACGAGCTACTTCAGCCCGAAGGCCGTCCGGGTGACATCCTCGGAGGGGGACGACGTGATCGTCCGACTCGACACCGGTCGGTTCATCTATCTCGATCACGAGGGGAGGACCTATTCTGAGATTACCTTCGATCAATTGCGGGAGATGACCAGCCAGCTTGCGGGAGATGACGCGGCGGATGGCCAACGGCACCAGGAAGCGATGCGACGGATGGGTCTTGAATCCGGCCCCGCGAAGCTCACCCGTCTCGGTTCCGGAGAGACGATCGCCGGCTATGCTACCGAGAAGTACCTCATTGAAACCTCCTCGATCCAGATGGAGATCTCGGCTGCTCCCGATCTGGAGATTCCGGCTGCCTATTACGAGGCCTTCAGTCCCCGGGGAGACAACGCGCCCGGTCCGATGGGTGACATGGGCAAGGTCTTCGAGGAGATCAAGAAGATTCGAGGAATGATCCTCAAGCAGGTCTCGACCTTCGCATTCATGGGCGAGAACACTGTAACCACAACCATCGCGACGTCCGTCGAGAAAGGCGCCATTCCGGCATCGACGTTCGAGGTGCCTGTCGGCTACAAGGCGGTGCCGCTCGAGAACTGAGACGTTGCCAGCGGGCGGATCTCCGCCGAGCGCATCAGCGCTCTGATTGAATGCTCCGGTACACGAACTCGGTGAGCTGTTCCCCTTTGATGAAGCCGGTTCCCATGGCGGCATCCCAGTCCGCCGTCGGCTTGGCGGCCTTGACTTCCTCGAGCGACTTCCCCGCGCTCACGTGACTCTGGATGCGTGATCGGATCTCCACGAGAACGTCGCGATACGTCTGGAGCTCCTTCTTTGTCGAGAGAGGACCGTGGCCGGGGATGATTTTGGATTCGTCGTTTGCCAGCTTGAGGACGCTCTCCGCGGCGGCGATCACGCCGTCGACGTCACCGCCCGACGAGAGATCGATGAAGGGGTACGCGCCCGAAAAGAAGAGATCGCCCATGTGGAACACGTTCGCATTCTTCCAGTGGATGATGGAATCCCCATCGGTATGTGCCGGATCGACGTGAAACACGTGGAGCTCGTCGCCGTTCACGTGAAACGAGACGTCCTCGGTGAAAGTGAGGACCGGGAGCGCTTCCTGGGGCGACGGGGGCGTCGTCCGGTCGAAGAACGCGTTGAACTGCTCCGTCGACATGCGGCGTCTCACGTTCTCGTGCGCGACGATGACCGCCCCCGCCTTTCCCATGTTCTCGTTTCCGCCCGTGTGGTCGCCGTGCCAGTGCGTATTGACGACGAAGCGAATCGGCGCGCTCGAAATGGCGGTGACGGCGGCACGGATCTTCTCGGTGAGAGGTGCGTACTGGTCGTCGATGATGAGAACGCCGTCCTCCCCGGACGACACGCCGATGTTGCCCCCGGAGCCGATGAGCATGTGGACGCCCGGGGCCACGCGTTCGGTCTTGATCTCGACCTTCGAGAAATCTTGCTGGGCGATCGATGCGGATGCGATGGCGATCGAGGCGACCGCGAGGGTGCACGTCATCTGCTAACCTCCTTCGTGTTTCGAGGAGCTTACTGTATTCTCCTCCGTGGGCGAAAGTAGCTCGTCCCCCGCCCGACTCATCATAGAGGTTCGGTCCTCGGGACGGGCCCTTCAAGGAGATCAGCCGGGTCGGATATCAATGCCATTCTGCGCAATCTGCGGAAGAGAACATCGACTGGGCCCGTGTGCGGGAAGCTCCATAGAGCTGCCCGTGGAGTCCGCTAGAGACAGTCGCAGTCGTACGCATCCAGAAACGGAGAGAATCGTCGCGAAAGTGGACAGGGCGTTGCTGCTGATTTGGCTTGTGGTTCTCACCGCCCTGTTCGGGGGATTGGCGGTCTGCCAGTCCATGCTGCGCTAACGCACCGGAAGCGCTCCCGACAAGAACTGGAATCCAGCTTCAAGCGCAAAAAGCCCCTCGTCTAGAATAGTACCCGTCATGACGCCGCACGCGGGCAAGCTCGAGAGGATCTGGATCAAGCGGTCCAAGCGAGGGCCCATGGACGAGAGGAACGAAGTCAGGCTCCTGAAGGGCCGAGGGATCGCGGAGAACGCGAACCAGGGAGGAAAACGTCAGGTCACGATCCTAGGGCTCGAGGGCTGGCAGTCCGCCCTCTCCGAGATCGGCGCCGACAACGAGGTCTCCCCGAGAGAGAGGCGTGCCAACCTTCTCGTCAGTGGAGTCGATCTCCGAGAGAGCCGAGGACGCGTGCTCCGGATCGGAGCCGTGCGGCTGCGGGTCTACGGCGAGACGCGGCCGTGCGAGCAGATGGACGGAGCGCGCCCGGGCTTGCGGAGCGCGCTCCAGGCCGATTGGCGCGGTGGCTGCTTCGGCGAAGTGCTCGACGACGGGACGATCGCGATCGGCGATGAAGTCGCATGGTTGGAGTCGTGAAGAACCCGAAGATACCCGTCCCCGAGCCCGTCCAGGGTATCGTGAAGGCGGTCGCCAAGGAACGCGGTAAGGCGATCCTGGTCGGCGGCTACGTGCGCGACCACCTTCTCGGGATCGGATCGAAAGATGCGGACGTCGAGGTGTTCCACGTCTCTCTGGAAACCCTGGAGCGGATCCTGGCTCGCTTCGGTGAGGTCAATCGCGTCGGCCGGGCGTTTGCCGTTCTGAGAGTCAAAGGGATCGAGGCGGATTTCTCCGTCCCCAGGCACGACAGCAAGACCGGCCCGGGACACAGAGGGTTCTCGGTGGGAATCGCCCCCGATATCGAGTTCGAAGAAGCAGCCCGCCGCCGAGATCTCACGATCAACAGCATCGGATACGACCCCGAAAAGGATACCTTTCTCGATCCGTTTCACGGCCGGAAGGATCTCGAAACGAAGGTCTTGCGCGCAACCGACCCGCGGCACTTCGCCGAAGATCCGTTGCGGGGCTTGCGCGTCGCCGGCTTCGCCGCGCGGTTCGACATGAAGCCCGATCCCGAGCTCGAGCGCCTCTGCTCGGAGCTCGATCTCTCCGAGCTTCCCCCCGAGCGCATCCTCGTCGAGCTCGACAAGATCCTCTTGAAGTCGCACCGACCATCGGTCGCCTTCCGTTTCCTCGAGAAGGTCGGCCTCCTGCGATTTTTCCCCGAGATCGAGGCGCTTTCGGGCGTGCCTCAAGAAGCGGACTGGCATCCCGAAGGCGACGTCTTCGTGCATACGATGATGGTGATCGACGAGGCCACGCGGCTCCGTCGTGGCGATGCCGAGGATCGGCCGCTCATGTACGGGGCCCTGTGTCACGATTTTGGAAAGCCAGCTACGACCGAATCGGTCGAGGGTCGCATCCGCTCCCGCGGTCACGAAGAGGCGGGCGTCGCAATCGCCGAAGCCTTTCTCGAGCGGCTGAGGGCGCCGAACGAGCTCGTGATGCAGGTTGGGGCTTTGGTGAGGCACCACCTGGCACCCGGCCTTTACTCACGGATGGGCGCGAAGCCCAGGGCCTATCGCAGGCTGGCGCGCGAGCTCGAGGCCACCTCGGTGACGATGGAGCTTCTCCTTCGCGTGGCGATTGCGGACTCCCTGGGCCGCACCACCTCGGAGGCGCTCGAGCGGCGCTTCGAAGAGGGCGACCAGTTCCGGAAGCAAATGGAAGCCCTCGATCTCGAAGAGGAAGGCCCCCGCGACGTGGTGCAGGGGCGCCACCTGATTGCGCGTGGGTTCGCGCCGGGGAAGCATTTTCGCGAGATACTTTCCCGATGCCGCGACGTGCAAGACCAGACAGGCTGGAAAGACCCGGACAGGATTCTGGACGAGGTGATGAAATATAGCTCTTCCAATCACCCGATCCGAGGATAGGCACGAACGACGAACAAGGAGCGATGGAATGCTACGTGGTCTAGGGGTAAT
>DASPGQ010000380.1 GCA_035620555.1 Vicinamibacteria bacterium | reverse complement strand
TAGACTAGCAATGCTAGTCTAATGACGATGGGGCGTCAAGAGATCGAGAGCTCCGCCGTGGCTCATCGTTTCGTGCGCGGTGACGTTCCCAGAACGTCGCCCACCGTGGTCACGCCGAGTCCATCGAGCACGCGATTGGCGTAATTGAAGTAGGCGACGATCTGATTGGACTCGAGGATCTCGCCGTCGTCGGCTCCCGCGGCCCGAAGCTCGGCGACATCCTTCTTCGTCATCGACCGGGGATCGAGCGTGAGCTTTTTCGCGTAGCGAAGGAGTGCGAGCTCTTTTCCCGAGAAGACGCGCTCGGGGCGATCGTCCGCGAGCGCGGCGCGGATCGCCTCGGCCCGGTCGTCATCGCCGAGAACACGCCGCAACCCTTCGAAGTGATGCGCCACACTGTAGTCGCAGCCATTGGTCAAGCTCGTGTAGACGCCCAGCGTCTCGAGGAACCACGCGGGGGTTCGATTCTTCGGGTGGTGGAGAACCGCCTTGTAGAGAGCGTAGTGTCCTTCGAGCGTATGGGGCCTCAGACTGTGCACCTTGACGACGTTGTCCACGTTTCCGCTGGCACCCTTGACGAGATCGTAGAGCCGCCGGAGCTCGCCCGTGGACTCGTCGTAGGGAATGACACGGATCCAGGCGATCTCCTGTTCGTTCTCCTGAGGCGCCGAGCCCAGAACGAGTGCCAAGAGCCAAAGATTCATCGTGCCCTCCTTTCGTACTCAATGCCGTGGCGGGACCCGTGATCGATCGGGCCGCCACGGCTCGGGCTGCTTACGGCGCGGCAAGCGCGCCGGGCTCGCTCCGCTCGCGCAGGGTGGGTTGAGTTTTTTGTCACCCTTTAGTACTCAATGCCGTGGCGGGACCCGTGATCGTCCGGCCGCCACGGCGGCGCTCTCCATACGCTTCCAATTGACGAATCACCGAGCCAATTCGTATTCTCGAAGCATATCGCGATATTCCGTGAGGCAGTGTAGCGACCCATGAATCCCGACGTCGTGGCCGGAATCTCGACACTCGATCGAGAAGGCATCCTCTCCCAGCAACAAGTCGCCGTCCTGCGCCCGATTGCGGAAGGACGAAGACTCTCCGTCCATTATGAGCTCCGTTTTCTCCTATACGTCGGCGTTCTGCTGCTCACGGCGGGCGTCGGGGCACTCATCGAGCAAAACCTCGACGACATTTCACCGGTCGCGATCGCGTTCGGCATCGGCATTGCCGCGGCGAGTTGCCTCGCCTGGGTCCAGCGAAAAGCGCCTTCGTTCTCCTGGGGATCCGCCGCCTCGACGCATCTCGCCTTCGACTATGTCCTACTCCTCGGTGTCCTTCTGGCCTCAGCCGATATCGCCTACGTCGAGGCTCAATTCACGCCGCTCGGAGAGCACTGGAGCTGGCACCTGTTTTGGATGAGCCTGTTCATGGCCGGGCTCGCCCTGCGGTATGACTCGCGGGTGGTCTTCTCGCTCGCTCTTTCGACGTTCGCCGCCTGGCGCGGAATCTCCGCATCGACTCTGGGAGGAAACCTGCTCTGGTCTCCCGGCACCACACGAACGAACGCCATCATCTGTGGAGTCGTCTTCGTCCTGCTGGGTCTCGCCCTGCTCTACTGGAACAAGAAGGAACATTTCGAGCCAGTCGCATCCTTTGCTGGTTGGCTGCTCGTCCTGAGCTCGCTGTTCTCGGGAAGCTTCGGAGTGTACGGACCGTCTTTCCGTATCGCACTACTATTGGCAGGCGGCGGGCTCGCAGTTTACGCCTTTTCTCGACTTCATTTCTGGCTCTTTGTGATGGGCGTGCTCGGAGCCTACGCCGGGATGAGCATTATCGCCGTCGAAGCGCTCCACGGAGAGATCACGATTTCGATGTGGTTCTTCGTCACATCGCTCGCGTCGCTGTTCGGTTTGACTCGAGCCTATCGCATTTTCTCGGAGGCCACGTCTTGATCCCGGAGGCCGTGACCGCCGAGCGCCGGCACGAGGTTCGCAAAGCCTTCGTGAGCTTTCGGCAGGCGGGACTCGTCGACGAAGCGACTGTCGACGCGGTCGTCGGGCGTTTCCCCGATGACCGCGTTCGCGTGAAACTCGCTTTCCGCGTGCTTCTGTTCTGCTTCACCGCGATCGCGCTCCTGGCAACCGCGGGCTTGCTCGGAGTGTTCGGAGTCGAGGCAGCTCTGTTCTGCCTGGTGTTGGGGGTCGGGTCCGTCGCTCTCACCGAGATCCAGATCGTCCAGTATCGGCGCGCTCA
>DASPGQ010000379.1 GCA_035620555.1 Vicinamibacteria bacterium | reverse complement strand
AGAACGAGGTTGGTCGAACTCAGCGCGAGTACTACCTCCGGGAGCAGATGAAGGCGATCCAGAAGGAGCTCGGGGAAAGCGACGAGAACGCCAAGGAGATCGAGGAGCTTCGCCAGAAGATCCAGGAAGCCAAGATGCCCGAGGAGGCAGAAAAGGAAGCCATCCGCGAGCTAAACCGTCTGTCCAAGATCCCCCCCGCGTCCGCCGAATATACGGTCGGTCGCACGTATCTGGACTGGCTCGTTCGCGTTCCCTGGGCGAAGAAGACCGCGGACGTGTACGACATTCCAAAGGCCAAGGAGATTCTCGAAGCCGACCACTACGACCTCGAGAAGGTCAAGGATCGAATCCTCGAGTTTCTCGCGGTACGCAAGATGAAGCCCGACATCAAGGGCCCCATTCTGTGCTTCGTGGGACCTCCCGGAGTGGGCAAGACCAGCCTCGGCCGATCGATCGCAAAGGCGCTCGGAAGGGAGTTCGTCCGCTTGAGCCTCGGCGGCATCCGCGACGAAGCCGAGATCCGCGGCCATCGACGGACTTATATCGGAGCGCTCCCCGGCCAGATCATCCAGAGCCTCTGTCGCGCGGGGTCGAAGAATCCCGTCTTCATGCTCGACGAGGTCGACAAGCTGGGCATGGACTTTCGCGGCGATCCGGCTTCCGCTCTTCTCGAGGTTCTCGATCCCGAGCAAAACGACACCTTCCGCGATCACTACATCGACCTTCCCTTCGATCTCTCCGAGGTTCTCTTCATCGCGACGGCAAACATGATGGATCCGATCCCTCCGGCCTTGAAGGATCGCATGGAGGTCATCAATCTGGCGGGCTACACCGAAGAGGAGAAGATTCAAATCGCCGAACGCCACCTGATTCCACGCCAGCTCGACAACCACGGCCTCGCCGACGAGAGCGTGTCTCCGAAGTTCGAGCGGGAGACGATCTCGCACATCATCCGCTATTACACCCGAGAGGCCGGGCTTCGCAACTTGGAGCGCTCCATTGCCACGATCTGCCGCAAGGCGGCGCGGAAGCTGGCGGAAGGGGCGGTCACTCCGCTGCACGCCACCCCCGATGCTCTTCAGGAGCTCCTCGGGGCGCCGACCTCGCTGTCGCGCGAGCTCGACGAGCGCGTGAAGGTACCCGGAGTCGTCGTCGGCCTCGCCTGGACTCCCGTCGGAGGAGACATTCTCTTCGTCGAAGCCTCGAAGCTGCAGGGCGCCAAGAACCTCACTCTGACCGGTCAGCTAGGGGACGTCATGAAGGAGTCGGCAAGCGCCGCGCTCACCTGGGTGCGGGCCCACGGCCTCGAGCTGGGTCTCAGCGGGGACTTCTATCGCAAGCTCGACATCCATCTGCACGTACCCGAGGGCTCCACACCGAAGGATGGACCCTCGGCAGGGGTCACGATGGTCTCGGCGCTCGTTTCGATTCTCACCGATACGCCGGCGAGAGCCGACGTTGCCATGACCGGTGAAATCACTCTCTCGGGTCACGTGCTTCCCATCGGCGGCATCAAGGAAAAACTTCTCGCGGCCCACCGGTATGGGATCAAGGAAGTCATCATTCCCAAGCTCAACGAGAAAGCGATGCTGGAGGATCTGCCAGAAGAGATCCGGAAGGCGATGAAGATCCACCTCGTCTCGAGCGTCGACGAAGCGCTTGCCATCGTGTTTCCTGACCTCTCGGTCAAGCTCACGCCGCAGGCGCCGCCGCCGGGGGGCCGTCCGGGTCGCGAGCTTCGGGTCCAATGAGCCCCGCCGGTGGACTACAAGAATTATTACGATGTGCTGGGCGTCAAGAAGGACGCTACTGACAAGGAGATCAAACAGGCTTTTCGCAAGCTCGCGCGCAAGTACCACCCCGACGTCAATCCCGGCGACCGAGGGGCGGAGCAGAAGTTCAAGGAGCTCAACGAGGCGCACGAGGTCCTCTCCGATCCGGAAAAACGGCGTAAGTACGACCAGCTCGGGGCGAACTGGAAACAGTATGAGCAGTACGCGCGTCAACAGCCCGGCGGATTCCCCGGATTCGGTGGCGTGCGCGTGGATTTTGGCGGTGGGGGCGGCGGGTTCTCGGATTTCTTCCGGACGTTCTTCGGCGGCGGCATCGACCTCGACGACCTCTTCAGCCAGGTAGGCGGCGGGTTCCGCGGAGCGAGGCCGCGACGCGGGACGGAGTCGAGAGGCTTTCAGGGTTTTGGAGAACCTCCGCCTCCAACTCACACCGCGCGGAACATCGCCGGTACGATCGAGGTGAGCATCGAAGAGGCCTATCGCGGCACGACCAAGCGCCTGACGATCGAGAATCGCACCGGCGTGGAAACGATCGACGTGCGCATCCCTGCGGGCGTCAGGGACGGCTCGAAGATTCGCGTCGCCGGCAAAGGCGGCGCTGCCGGCGACCTGTACCTCGAAGTGAAGACGAGGCCTCATCCGCTCTACCGCCGGGAGGGGGACGATCTCTATATCGATGTACCGGTGACCTTCGCCGAGGCGGCGCTCGGCGCCGAGATCGAGGTCCCTACCCTTTCCGGCAAGGCTCGTATCAAGGTGCCTCCCGGCACTCAGACCGGCCGCCGCTTGAGGCTCAAGGGCAAGGGTATGCCGCGGCTCAAGGGCGACGGCACGGGAGACTTGTTCGTCAAGATACAGGTCGTCGTCCCCAAGCAGCTCAACACCCGAGAGCTCGAGCTGGTAAAGGAGCTGGCGTCGCTCCGTGCCGAAAACCCGCGCGCTCATCTCGGCTGTACGTGAGCGTCATCGTTCTCTTCGGCGGAGACGGAACCGAGCACCGCGTTTCCGTTGCCTCCGCGCAGAACCTGGCGCAAGTTCTCGAAGACGCGGCGCTGTGGTACTGGCGCCGCGACGGCTCGTTGTCTTCCGTATCGCGGCTCGAACTGCTCCGCTTCGAGAAGCCGTTCGAAGCGGACTTCGCGCCCGCAGCCACCTCCGAATGGCCCGACCTTCCCACGGCGTTGAGCTCTTCCCCAGCGGAGAACGCGACGTTCTTCCTCGCGCTCCATGGGGGTTCGGGAGAGAACGGAACGGTCCAGGCGCTCCTCGAATCGCGCGGACTCGCGTTCACCGGCTCGGGCTCGGAATCGAGCCGGCTTGCGTTCGACAAGAACGCGGCACGGAACGCCTTGAGAGCCCGGGGAGCTCGGGTTGCGGATGGGGAAATCTTGACGTCCGATTCCGCGACTCATGAGCGAGTTGGACGCCTGTTCGAGCGCCACGAGAAGATCGTTCTCAAGCCGGTGGCCGACGGGTCGAGTCACGGACTCAGGGTGATCACCACCGAGCGAGAGCTTTCCGATGCCATCGCCGCCGTAAGGCGCAGCGAGGTCGATTACCTCGCCGAGGCGTTCGTCGCTGGCCGTGAGCTCACGATCGGAATCGTGGAACGAAGCGGAGAGACCATTGCCCTGCCCTGCTCGGAGGTCATTCTCGAGTCGGGCCGTACCTTCGACTACGAGGGCAAGTACCTCGGCCGGGGCTCCCTCGAGGTGACGCCCGCAGAAGTGCCACCTGACGTGGCGAGCTCCGCCCAGGCGGTGGCTCGAATCGCCCACGCGACGCTCGGCTGTGTCGGTTATTCCCGCACCGACGTCATCCTCTCCCGCGAAGGAGTCGTCTTTCTCGAGCTCAACACGCTTCCCGGCTTGACGCGAGCGTCCTTCATCCCTCAGCAACTCGGGGCGGCCGGAATTCCTCTGCGGGGTTTCGTGGCCGACCAGCTCGAGATCGCCCGCCGGCGGCGGCCGGCCCAGTTGAAACCGTGATGGCTCGTTGTCAGAATGTGACAGCCTTCAAGCGACACGGTTCAAGGAGAGTGAGATTCATGATTCATTTGCAGGGCGGCGGCCGGCTCGCGCCCGGAATGGTCGTTGCCGGCTCGGAGCTCGTTCCCGCCCAGGATCCGGTCCCGGTAGGTTCTTCGTCGACATCGATGAGGAGCCATCGAGCTCGGAAGTCGATTCGGGTCGCGCCAAAGCGTAACTGATCGGGAAGCCTGCCGTGACTCTGCGACCCGCTCGGACGAAGGACGGCGACCGAGCTTTCGCCCCGGAATCCCCGCTCGCGGGCAAAGTTCACGAAGCCTTCAGCCAGTTGACCCCGCGGTCGCCCTGATCCGCGGGCTCCACCACCTGACTTTTCTCGAGGGAACGGCTGCCGCGCGATCTCATGCCCGACAAAGACGTCGAAAACAAGTCCCGCAAGCACACCACGGCGCACAAACGCGGTGGGCTGAAGGAGCTGCCCGCCACTGCGATCTGCGGAAACGACATCACCTCGTCCTGCCTCTATGTTTCCGCGCTCGCCATCATTGCCGGAGGCAAATGGGCCTGGATTTCCCTTCTCATCGTGGCCGCGGTTCTGTTCTTGTTTCGAGGGGTCTACGCGGAGGTGGTCGGTGCCCTGCCCCTGAACGGAGGCGCCTACAACGCCCTGCTGAACACCACCAGCAAGCGAATGGCGTCCGTCGCCGCCTGCCTTACCGTGCTCTCTTATATGGCGACCGCAGTCATATCGGCGAGCGAAGCCATGCACTATGCTCACGCCCTGTGGGAGCGCATTCCCGTCATACCCGCCACCGTCGCACTCATGGCGGTCTTCATGGTGCTCACCATCCTGGGCATTCAGGAGTCATCCCGAGTCGCCGTCTTCATCTTCCTCTTCCACCTTTCGAGCTTGACGCTCCTGCTCGGAGTCGGTCTGCTGTCCCTCATGACCCAAGGTCTCGAGGTGTTCGCCGAGAACATGGCGCGCCCGACCGATAGCGTCTCGCGATCGCTTTTCTTCGGCTTCGCCGCCGCCATGCTGGGGATATCCGGCTTCGAGAGCTCCGCCAACTTCGTCGAGGAGCAGGCCGAAGGGGTGTTTCCCAAGACCCTTCGCAACATGTGGGCGGCGGTCAGCTTCTTCAACCCCGCCATGGCGCTCCTGGCACTGGCCCTGGTACCCATCGGCGAGGTACCGGGACATCGCGAGAACCTTCTCGCCCACATGGGAGGACTCGCCGGAGGCGGCTGGCTTTCATGGCTCGTCTCGGTCGATGCCGTCTTGGTCCTGAGCGGCGCGGTCCTCACGTCGTTCATCGGGGTTACGGGTCTGGTGAGGAGAATGACCCTCGATCGGGTGCTGCCGCAGTTCTTTCTGAAGACGAACCGGCGCGGGACGGCGCATCGGATCATCTTTGCCTTCTTCCTGCTCTCCGCATCGATCCTCTTCATCACCGGAGGCGACATCGAAGCCCTCGCCGGCGTCTACACGATCTCGTTCCTCGCGGTGATGGCCCTCTTCGGTCTCGGAAACGTATTGCTCAAGACGAGACGTTCCCGCCTCCCGCGTCCTTCACGGGTTTCATGGCCCATCGTACTCGTCGGGATCGCGGCGGTCTTCGTGGGACTCGCCGGAAACATCATCATGCATCCTGCCTATTTCCGGGTGTTCCTCGCCTATTTCATTCCCAGCCTGCTCGTCGCCCTCGTCATGCTGGGGCGCATCGGTATCCTCAAGGTCTGCCTCTTTTTCGTGCGGCGCGTGAGTGAGACCGTTGCCGGCATCACCAACGCACTCGCCACCGCGATTCGAGGCAAGATGGACGAGATCAACGCGCAGCAGGTCGTCTTCTTCACCCGCGGCGAGAGCTTGCACAACCTCAACGAAGCGATGCTCTACGTCCGAAACAACGAGCACACCAACCGGATCAAAGTAGTCACCGTGGTACAGGACGAAAAAGAAGTCCCCGCGCGACTCGAGCGTGATCTGAAGTTTCTCGACGAGGCCTATCCCGAGATCGACATCGAGTTCGTGGTGGAGAAGGGAGAGTTCGGCCCCAAGCTCATCAAGAAGCTATCCAAGGAATGGAAGATCCCGACGAACTTCATGTTCATCGCCTCACCCGGGGACCATTTCCTCTTCGGCCTAGCGGAGCTCGGAGGCGTACGGCTGATTATCTAGCGATCAGCGCCGGCCGAGAAGAAAGGCCTTGATGAATGGATCGATGTCTCCGTTCATGACCCGATCCACGTCTCCCACCTCGACCTTGGTTCGATGGTCTTTCACCAGCCGATAAGGCTGGAACACGTAGGATCGAATCTGGCTTCCCCAGGCGATTTCTTTCTTCCCCTCGTGCATCCGTTCGACCTTCTCTTGCTGCTCCTTGAGCTTCAAGTCGTACAGCCGCGCCCTCAAAACTTTCATCGCCACGTCCCGGTTGCGATGTTGAGACCGTTCGTTCTGGCACTGCACGACGATCCCGGTGGGAAGGTGCGTGATGCGAACCGCGGAATCGGTGACGTTCACGTGCTGTCCGCCGCTTCCGCTCGAGCGATAGGTATCGATCCGCAAATCCTTCTCGTTGATCTCGACTTCGACATCCTCGTCGATCTCGGGAAAGACGAAGACGGACGCGAAGGAGGTGTGCCGCCTCTTGGCGGCGTCGAAAGGGGAAATGCGAACCAATCGATGAACGCCGACCTCGGCGCATAGATAGCCATAGGCGAACGGACCGCTCACGGTGAAGGTCGCGCTCTTGATCCCCGCTTCCTCGCCCTCCTGGTAATCGATCATCTCGGTCTTGAAATCTCTGCGCTCCGCCCATCTCAAGTACATGCGGAGCAGCATCTCCGCCCAATCCTGTGACTCGGTGCCTCCCGCCCCCGGGTGGATGCTGACGATCGCATTGGCGGCGTCGTGCTCGCCCCCGAGGAGTTTCTGGAGCTCGGCGGACTCGACTTCCTCTTCCCACTGGTCGAGGTGATGGGCCAGGTCGGCGGTCACGTTCTCGCCTTCACGGGCCCACTCGAGGAGGGTCTTGACCTCCTCTTCGCGATCCAGAAGCTTCTGGATCAAGTCGAGCTCGTCGCGGATGCGACCGCGCTCTCGCGCGAGCCTCTCCCCGAGCGTTGGATCCGACCAGACGTCGGGCTGGGATAACTTCTGCTCTACTTCTTGTAGCGACTTCTGCAGGTGGGCCGGGTCAAAGATAACCCCGGACGTCGTGGGCTCGACGCCCGAGGTCCTCGTACCGATCCGTCAGCTCTTCAATCATGGAATGATGAACTCTCTATTGGGTAACGTAAGGCCGAAATTTCTCCTCGGTCCGGAGCTTGGCCGCGACCTGCTCCGCCTCGGCGCGCGTCTCGAACCGGCCGACCCGAACTCGATGCAGCCCCGCGTCTCCCACGGCCTCGAGATAGGCGCGATATCTCTTGCCCTTCAGGCGGGTGAGGAGCGAGCGCGCCGCGTCCTCGGTTTTGAGCGCCACGACTTGAATCGTGAACGGGCCGCGGTCGGCGCCGATCACGGCGGGCTCGGGTGAAGGAGGAGACGGCGAAGCAGGCGGCGGGGATGTCGAGGCGACTTGCGGAGGCGGTGTCTTGGCTACCGGTTGTTGAACCGCGGGGCTCGGCTCGACGCTCTGACGCGCGGTGGTCTCGGGGCTGTCGGAGCGAACCGCATCGAGCTGCGTGTCGACCTCGTCTCGGGAGAGCCGCTGGGCATAGTCGAGCCTGGGCGTCTCCTTGCGCTCGGTCCGGAACCGAATGGACTCGGTGGCGGCATCCTTCGAACCCTCGGCCGCGATGTCGTTGCGGGAGGCCGCTAGGGTCGCGTCACGCACTCCACGGCCCACCATCACTCCGCAAAGAAACACGACCACGGCTATGGCGAGGGCGGCCATGAAAAAGAAGACTAGCTGCTTGTTGTTCAGCTGGACCTCGTAGTAGGCCCGGTCGTCGTAATCTTCTGCCATATCCTGAATCTCCCCTTCGAAGCTCGGGTAGACGTGATGTTTCTGGGAGGCTGTATTATACCTCAAGTTTTCCTTGAAGTAACAAGGTTTATGTTACCGGAAAACTGGGTTGGGCGTGGCTGAGGACACTCGTCGCCACCACCTCCTGGGAGGCCTTGCCGAACCGCCGCCCGATCTCGAGCAACAAGCCATACATGAGCTCGTTCAGTCCGTCGATCAGCACGGCTTTCTTCGCCTCGTGGGGACGATCGCCGAGGTTCTGGAGGAGCTGGTCGAAGTCCACCCTGCCCGCGGTTCCGAGCTCGATGCCTTCGAAGAGGAGGGGAAACTGCTTGGCAACATCCCGCATGACGTCTTCGGTGAACACCAGGGCCTGCTCCGGGTCGATTTTCTCGCGAATGAAGGCGCAGACCCCTTCGAAGTTCCGATTGTGGTGATCCACGATCTCCTGAAGCTCGTACTCGAGCTCGATCCCGCGTTTCTCGGATTCGTCCGTGCCGCCCCGCTCGAGCACGCCGGCGGCTACGAGTGCGAATAGAATTCGCAGGGTCTCGAAGTTGGGCAGGTAGCTCATCGCCAGAATCTGCTCCACGCTGAGCCTGCCGTTGACGAGAGAGAGCACCTGCGATTCGTCTTCGTCGAGATTGATCCGGTGAACCTGGCCTTCCGAGCTGTCGGCGGGCCGCAACACACTCTCGAGCGGGCCGACACCGGCATAGATACGAGTGAAATCGTTGAGGCGGCGGATCCCTTCGAGCACCACATTGCCCGAGTCGAGGTCGAGTACCATGGGCCCTTCGGCCGACAGATCCTTGATCACGAACTCGTACTCGCCCCGGGTCCACTCGAACAGACTGTAAACAATCGCCTCCGCGTGGCGATGGATTGCCACGAACAGATCATCGGGGGTGATGATGCTCTGATCGACGAGCACCGCACCCAGCTTCTTGTCGTGCTGAATCAGCTTGCTTGCCTCGAGCAGCTGCCGGACGGTGATCTTGCCCGACTTCAACAGGAACTCACCGAGGCGATCGTCCTGGGCGTTCGACATCGCGTAGATGATGCGGCCTTCCTTGAAATAAATCGCCTTCCATCGTCCGGCATCGTGGAAGTTCAGAATTCCGGTCTCCTTGCTCCGGCTTATGGAGGCCAAAAGCTCGGGCAGGCTGGACTCGGACAGGGACCCCCGAATGCTGAGCTCTTCACTCTCCAACGTCATGAAAGCTCCTTCCGCCTTGCCGGATCATCTCTCTCGGCCGGCGACGAGCCGTCATCGCGACGACCGCTTAGCAATCGAGACAACGAGCCTCGACCGGCAAGATCATGCCATCATCGGGTTTTGATTGACAAACGAATTATAGCAGATGGAAACACGTGTTAGCTTTGCCCGGGTATGAAGGGTCTGGGTATCGGTTTGCTCTTCGTCCTGTTGACGGGGCTTTTTACCTACCCGCTGAGCGTCCGTCCCGGTGAAGAGGCCCTGGACCTCGGCCCCGATACCCGTTTGTTTCTCTGGACCCTGGCATGGGACATCGAAGCACTCACGACCCGTCCCCTGTCGATCTTCGACGCCAACATCTTCTATCCCGAACCGAGAACGCTCGCCTATTCGGAGCACCAGCTCGGAAGCGCCCTGCTCGCGGCCCCGGTCATGCTGGCGTCGGGACAACTGCTCCTCTCGATGAACGTCGTTCTCTTGCTGTCCTGCCTCGGCTCGGGCCTGGCCGGCTTCTATCTAGGCCGCACCCTCGGCCTCGGCACCGGAGGCGCCCTCGTGACCGGAATCGTCTTCGCCCTGGCGCCGCCGCGTTTTTTCCGTCTCGGGCAACTTCATCTGGCGACGGTCCAATGGGTGCCCCTTTGCCTCGCCATGCTGCATCGCTATGCGTCGCACGGCCGGCTCGTCCATCTGCTCGGAGCCGTCCTCGCCTTCACCCTTCAGGCACTGTCGGGAGGGCAAACGGCTCTTTTCCTCGCACTCGCGGCGACGGGATTGCTCGTCCATCTCACGCTCGCGGGCAAGCTTCGACCCGAGAGCCCGCGCCATCGCGACGCAGCGATCGCCCTGACGCTTCTCGCGGTCCTCAACGTCCCATTCGTTGTCCCATACCTGCAGGTCAAGAAGGAGCTCGGACTCGAGCGCACCCTGGCCGAAGCTCGCGAGTGGTCGCCAAACGCCGCCAGCTTTGCCGCTTCCCCCACGCACCTCGACCGTCTGGTTCTTCGGACTTTCGGCTGGGAACGACCCATCCTGCGCGACGCCAAGGCGTATCTCTTTCCCGGCCTGTTCCCTTTGGTCCTCGCGGGCATCGGCTCGTTGCGCAAGCCGCCGTCTGGCTCGCGCCGCCTGCTCGTCATCGATGGGCTCATCGTCGCCTCCGCCGTCACCGCACTGGCTCTCGAGCTTCTGTCGGGCGTTCGTTTCGCGCTCGGCGGCTTCCGTTTCTCCGCGAGCGGAGGTGGGCGGGCGGCCATCGTTCTGGCGGCTCTCGTCGCCTTCCGCATCGTGCGATTCGGCCGGAGACCTTTCACGCTCGTCTCCCTCGATTACTACACTCTCCTCGCGGTGCTGTCTCTCTGGGTGAGCCTCGGTCCTGATGCAGGGCTGTACTCACTGCTCCATCGACTCGTGCCGGGCTTCGATCTCGTTCGGGTCCCCTCGCGTGCCACGCTCCTTACCGTCCTCGCGCTCGCCGTTCTTGCCGGGAGAGGCTACCGCAAGCTTCGTCTCGGCTCGCCTCGAATCGCGGCCCTGGTACTCGGCCTCGTGCTGCTCGAGCTCGCCGCCTTCCCCCTCGGGACCACTCCGTACGCGATTCCGACTTCGTCGATGGATCGCTGGCTCGCCGAGCAGCCCGAGCAAGGTGCGGTCGCCGTCTTCCCCGTCCCGGATCCGCGTGACGAGGTGGAATCGGCGAGACGGCACTCCGCATACATGCTGCAATCGATCGCCCATTTCCGGCCGTTGGTGAATGGATACAGCGGTTTTTTGCCCGAGGGCCATTCGCGGCTGTTCCGCCTGCTCGTCGATTTTCCAAACGAGGAGGGATTGACGGCGCTCGAAGGGATGGCGGTCCGATTCGCCGTGTTCCATCGTGACGCCTACGGGGCCAGCGAGTGGCGGAAACTGGAGGACTCCCTCCGGAGATTTTCCCGACGACTGGAGCCGAAAGGCTCGTTCGAAGACGGCCTGGTTTACGAGCTCGTCAGTCGAGATCGTCGAGATCGTTGAGGTCGACGAGATCGTGGATTGTGAGAAGCTTGACGATCTCGAAGTTCTTCAGCCCTCCCGGCGTCTGGACGCGAACCTCGTCGCCCTCCACCCGCCCGAGCAGTGCGCGGCCGATCGGTGAGGTGGTCGAGATGAGTCCCTTCGCCACGTCTGCCTCTTCGCTCACCACGAGCTTGTAGACGACCTCCGCTTCCTTGTCGACGTCGAAGAGCGTGACTTCGGAGCCAAAAGAGACTTTGCCCTCCGGGATCTTGTCGAAGTTCACCATCGACAGATTGGCGAGGCGCTTCCTCAGCTGTCCGAGACGAGCGTTGACGTACCCTTGACGCTCTTTGGCGGCGTCGTACTCGGCATTCTCCGAAAGGTCGCCGTGCTCGCGAGCCACCTTGAGGGCCTTGGGAAGCTCGACGTGGAGCTCCTCTTCGAGGGCTTTGATTTCGTCTTTCAGCTTGCCGAGAATGTCCTTCGACATCGAGTCTCGAAAATGATAGCGACCCCGATCGCCTCTGGCAAGAAAATCCGGTATGAAGCGCATCGGTAGCCCGGAAAATCCCCTGATCAAGAGTGTCCGACGCCTCGCACGCGCGAGACGGCGGGAGCCCACCATCCTCATCGAGGGTCAGAAGCTCGTGGCCGAGGCGCTCGAGGGCGAGACCGAAGTCCAGTCGATTCTGGTGTCTTCCGACGGGCCGCACGGGGTGTTTCCCGGAGCCATCGAGGTCGAGGCTCGCCTGTTCGAAAGGGCGAGCGGGCTCGACGCTCCCGACGGCGTGCTCGCCATGGCGCGGAGGCCGTCCCGTCCGCTCGAAGATCTGCCCACCGAGGGGCTTCTCGTGGTCTCCGTGGGCATCCAGCTGCCCGGGAACCTGGGAGCGGTCGCCCGGGTCGCGGAAGCCGCGAGCGCCGACGCACTCGTCGTCGTCAAGGGCTCCGCCGATCCCTTCGGGCCCAAAGCCATTCGAGGCTCGATGGGAAGCGTTCTGCGTCTGCCGGTCTTCGAGATCGACCAGCTCGACCCGCTGAGAGAGCGAGGTTACCGGTTCGCAGCCCTCACCCCGCACGGGGGCACCGATTTCCGCGAATGCGACTGGCGGCGCCCGCTCGCGATCTTGCTAGGGCGCGAGGGGGCGGGACTTCCAGCCTTGACACTGTCTCCCGATGACATGCGCGTTTCCATTCCGATGAAGGGGCGCGTGGAATCGCTCAACGTGGCGACCGCCGCCGCCCTCGTCCTGTATGAAGCGACTCGTCCCTAGCTCCCTACGGTATCTCGAAAGTTCGGTGACGTATTTTTTCGCGTTGAGGCCACATGACCCCAACGAGCCTCGTACTTGGCGAGGCTCGAGGAGCTCAGCCGAGATCGTTTCGTGTGAACTTCCATTGAAACGTCAAGCCATCGGCGACATTGCTTTTCGAAAGGCGCGATTTGTTCCAATAGACTATTGGATGCGAACGTACGATCTGGCGCCAGACGGGAGCCGGTTCCTGATGGTCCAGGGTGAAAACGAGCCTGGTTCGATGAGCTCGAACACCTCGGTTCCGGCGAGTCACGGCGCTGAACACCATTGGGCTTCAGCGCATCGCGGTCGCCTGGAGAAGTTGCCTTTGCTCGGCCGTCCAAAACAGGTCCGAGCGATCCGAATCGATCAGATCTCGCTCTTCCAGAGTGGCCTTCAAAACGCCTTGCTCCGTGTGGCTCGAGCGTAGAAAACGATGGGCAAGCTCATGCGCCAGGGTTCGGCCCAGGGCACGGGCCATGTGTTTCTCCGCGAGCGCGCGGCGATAGCTCGCGCGCCCTAGCACGGCCTTTCGAGAAACGTAGATGTCGGCGGACGGCTCGGTGGGTCTTGGGCCCAGCGTGATCGCAAGCGGCGCCCTTCCCTTGGAAATGCTCATCAGTCTGCGTAGGGACGGCGGGAGCTCCTCGAGAACGAAGGCTCTCGCCTGGTACGCTTCCACCGGGTCGGGAGGACGTTCCTCGAGCCAGACGATGCGCACGCCAGCCTCGGTATAGATGTGCTCCACCTCGACCTGAATCGCCCGGAGGAAGTCTTCGTTCAACCCCACGCAGTCCTGGACAAAAACGTGAAGCTCTGGCGCCGCTCCTTCTGCCCCTGCCGTGCCCCGCGAGGCGAGGGTGAGGGCGAGTGAAACGGACACAACCAGCCGGTTCGCCGCGACAGATCGAATCATCATCCTGCCTCCTTCGTGTGATGAGGCAGGTTGGGCGTGATCGCAGGACGCGCCAATACTCGCGCGCTGATCCGTGGCTGGTTTTAGGCTGATCGGCGCCGACCGATTAATTCATAGCAGACGCGAGGGTTATTCGGACTAATCGGGACGTGATCGCTTCTGGCGTCACGGTCCGGTCGTCACTCGGGACGATTCCGTCTACTTCAACAAGCCTTCGTTCGCATGAAGCTTGTGGTAATCGTGCATGGAAACGATTCTTATCCCCTCGTACGG
>DASPGQ010000378.1 GCA_035620555.1 Vicinamibacteria bacterium | reverse complement strand
GATCGCGATGTTGTGGGCGTTACCGAGCCCCTCGCCCCGGTAGACCACGGCAGCGGTAAACTCGACCGGTGGAGTCGTGATATCCAGGAGAATCCCCAGGTCGAAAACCTGCATCCCGTGATTCGGGGCTTCGGAGACGATGTAAGCGTGTCGCGCGTAGACCTTGATGTCGCGCCACGGACTCGGCGCCGAGGCTGACGGCAGCAGACCCAGGAATACGGGTGCGGTTGGATTCGTGATCTCGACGAATGCGGTGCCGTTTCCCCGACCGAACAGCACGAACTCGCGACCGTTCTCCCCCGCAGTGAACCCCCACAGGTCGTTGCCGTGAAAGGAACCTCCTCCGAGGCTTTCCAGAGGCAGGTGAGCGAGCAGGTCGACTCGCTCGCAGGGGAAGCCCGCGGCGAAGCCGCCCTCGCAGGTCACGTCGAAGATCGGTGCAGGCGACTGCTGCGCGAGCGCCACGCTCCCCGTCAGGACGCAGATCGCGAGAAGGGTTCGAGTCGACATAGCTACCAATAGATTACGCCTCCGGGTCTTCCCAGCGCCAGCAAAGCTTTCTCCGCCGCTGGCCGATCGAAACGAGGGCTCTTCCGCGAACCTCAAGACCGCGCGATGGCGGCGATGTGGTCGGCGATGGCGAAAGCACTCGTGGCCGCGGGCGACGGAGCGCTGAGCACGTGAATGGCGGACGAGGTCCGCACAATCCGGAAGTCGTCGACCAGGCTCCCGTCCGGGTCGAGGGCCATCGCACGAACGCCGGAGCCTCCCGACTCGAGGTCGTCCTCCTTCAGCTCTGGCACGAGCTTCCGGAGGCTTCTGACGAAAGCGGTCTTGGACAAAGAGCGGTGATATTCGGAAAGACCGGTGCGCCCGTATCGGAGCATCATGCGGAGCAAGCCCCGCGATCTCGCCATCTCCCCGAGGTCGCCGATATCGAAATCCGTCCTGCGGTACCCTTCCCTTGCGAGAGCCAGAACCGCGTTGGGCCCCGCCTCGATTTCGCCGTCGATCCGTGTCGTCAAATGGGCGCCGAGAAAAGGGAACCGCGGATCGGGCACGGGATAGACGAGCGCGCGAACCAGCTTCGGGCCGCCGGGCCTCACGCGGTAGTACTCGCCTCGAAACGGAAGGATCGAGACCCCGGGTGAATCGCCGAACAGTCTCGCGACACGGTCGGCGTGAAGGCCGGCGCAGGTAATGACGCGCTTGGCGTCGATCACTCCTCGGGTCGTCTCGAGGTGAAGACCCGCCGCGTCTCTTTTCACTTCCCGGAGGGCGGCGTTGATCCAGATGTCTCCCCCGCGGGCCTCTATGTCCTCGGCAATTTTTTGCGCCACCTCGCGGAACGAGACGATACCGGTGGATGGTGAATGAATCGCGCCCAGACCGCGGGCGAGCGGCTCGATGTCGCGCATTTCGTCACGCGAAAGCTTCCGTAGATCGGGGACGCCGTTTGCTCGGCCGCGCTCCATGAGTCCGTCCAGGCGTGCGCAATCTTCCGGCGTCGTCGCCACGATCAGCTTTCCGCTGAGCTGGTAGCGAATGCCGTGCTCGTCGCAAAAGCGGCGAAGCTTCTCGACTCCAGCTCGACAGATCGACGCTTTGAGCGAACCGGGCCGGTAATAGATACCGGAGTGTATGACGCCGCTGTTGTGACCCGTCTGATGGGCGGCGACCCGGGACTCTTTCTCGAGAACGAGGAGCGACAGATCCGGCGATCTCGAAAGGAGCGTATGTGCTGCCGCCAGACCGACGATGCCTCCACCGACCACGGCCACGTCGTACACGCCGCGATCTTACGATCGTGCTCGGCGCTGGCGTCAACGCAGCGAAAAGGGTAGTACGGGCGGTGCGGTATCGAGCTTTCGGCCGTGATCGGCAAAGCCGCCCGCTCGGGACATCGCCAGGCGACGACTCGCCGCATCCAGATTCAGGCTCTTTCCCGTCAGGTGTTTTCGGGTCAGCCGCCGCGACATGAGTCCCGAGGGTGTGTGACCTCTCTCTGGCACCAGGACGTGAACGAGCTCGTGTGCGACGATTCGGCCGATGGCGCGCGAGAGCTCGGCGAGCTGCCGCGGTGTACTTCGGGCGGACTGATGGCCGAGGGCCCGCCGCACCGAAGGATGGAAGAGGAAGATCGTGTACCCGGACGATCGCGCGCCAACCGCTGCCGCCATGCTGTTGGCAGCGACCCCAAACCGGTTTCCCTCGGCGGGGCTCACGATCACGCTGATCCGGCGTCGGGGCAACGGGTCAGTATCCCCCTTACGCGCGAAGTGCATCCGAACGTTGATGCCGTTACGCTCGAACAACGTCTCGACTTCACTCCGAATGGAGCCCTCCGCCGCGGCAGGAACCAACAGGTACGGGTCGTACCACACCAGTTGGATGGCCGGCTGTGTCATGGCGAGTATCAGTGCGAGCATCATCAAACGGAGATACGATGTTTTGTTGTGTTAGTTCAGCTCTGGACATAGTTTCATTAAGAGTAATTTGATTTGATTCTATATTCATTTTGTTGAAGGGCTACTTCAACGAATGCTGTACAATGACCCTGGTAATCGGATCGCGATGGCACGAGTCCTGAAGCTCGCGTTGGCTCCGGTGGCCATCGTCGCCCTTCAGTTGGCTTTCCTCTTCCCCGAGCTGACCGAGCGATGGTACGGCGAAATGGCCTATCCGCTCGTGGTCCGCTGGTTCGCCGCCGTCAACCGTTCCTCATCCTCATACGCCGAGATTGGGGTTGGAGCAGCGATCGCTCTCGTCCCGTTCGCCATTTATCTCTCGATTCGCGGAATGAGTCGGCGTCAGAAGCTCGTCCGGCTCCTCGGGGCGTCGTGGTTCGGTGCGGGTATTACCCTAACGGTCTTTCTCTTGCTCTGGGGGTTCAATTATGCGCGTCCCTCCCTTCCGGACCGCCTAGGGCTCTCGCCGGTGAACGCCGATGCCCGGCGTGTCCTCGAGGCCGGCAAGCGCGCCGCTCGTCTTACGACCATGCTCTTCGCCGAGCTTCGGCAAGAGCGAGGACCCACCGAGATGCCTTTTTCCCTAGAAGAGCTCGCGACCCGCGTCGACCTCGGCTATCACGATCTCGGTCTACCGGGAGATTTCATCGACTCAGCGACGACTCCGGCCAAGATGCTCAGAAGCTCGGTGCTGTTCTCCCATCTCGGCATAAGCGGCATCTTCGTGCCGTTTACCGGTGAGCCCTCGGTGAATACCCTTCAGCCGGACGTGTCCCTCCCCATGGTCGTGGCTCACGAGAAAGCCCATCAACGAGGCATCACCCACGAGGGTGACGCGAGCTTTGCCGCGTTTCTCGTCTGTTCGCGGGAGACGGCAGACGTCTACCTCCGCTACTCCGCCTATCTCTTCGCGACGCGTCGTCTCATCGGCGAGGCGTCGTACACCCTTCCTCGGAACGACGTCCTCGAGGCATGGAAGCTCATCGGGCCGGGACCCGTGGAGGACCTCGCGGCGATACAGGACTTCTGGAGCCGCTATGAGGGCGCCGCGAGCGCGACGGCGTCACGGGTGAACGATCGTTACTTGCGGGCGTTCGGAGTCAACGAGGGGGTCGCGAGCTACGGCCGGGTCGTCGAGCTACTGATGGCACTCGACGAGGAGGGCCGACTCCTGCCCGAGAACCGCTGAAAAGCCTAGAAATACTCCTCGAAGCGCTCGGCCAGCTCGACGAACGTCCTCACGCCGAAGCCCGTCGCCCCCTCGGGATAGTACTTCCAGGGCTTCTCCATGATGAACGGGCCCGCGATGTCGAGGTGCGCCCAGGACGTTCGCTCGGGAACGAACTCGCGAAGAAAGAGCCCCGCCGTAATGGCACCCGCGTTCTTCCCGCCGATGTTGTTGACGTCGGCGTAAGGTGTCTTGAGCGACTCCCGGTACTCTTCGACGAGGGGAAGCTCCCAATAGAGCTCTCCGTGGCGTTTCCCCGAACGGATGACGGCCTCGATGAGCTTCGGATCGTTGCCCATGATGCCAGCGACCGATTGTCCCAGCGCCCTGATGCAGGCGCCGGTCAGCGTCGCCGCATCGACGATGTGGGTCGCTTTCTCCTCTCCCGCGCGCGCCAGGGCATCGGTGAGCACCAGTCGCCCCTCGGCATCGGTGTTGTCGACCATGACCGACTTTCCGTTCTTCGCGACGAAGATGTCGCCGGGGCGCTGTGCCTTCGGGCCGGGGAAGTTCTCCGCCGCGGCCACGATTCCCGTCACCGTAATCCTTGGCCGGAGCTTCGCGATGGCCGACATCGCGCCGAGAACGGCGGCACCGCCCGCCATGTCGCCTTTCATCTGCCACATCGCTTCGGCGGGCTTGATGGAGATGCCGCCGGTGTCGAAGGTGATGCCCTTGCCCACGAGCGCGAGATGCTGTTTCGACTTCTTCTTCGGGCGGTAGCGGAGGACGATGAGGCAAGGAGGATAGATGCTCCCCTTGCCCACCGCAATCAGGCCGCGATAACCGGCCTTCTCCAGCTGCGAACCCGAGACGACGCTGATACCGAGTTTGCCGACCTTCGCGATCCGCTTTGCGGCATCGGCGAGAACCTTGGGATAGATCTTGTCCCCCGGCTCGTTCACCAAATCTCGAGCATCGTTGACTGCCTCGGCGACGGTCCGATATCGAGCGAGCGCGCTCTCGGCGGCCGTTCGATCTTCGGGGCGGCACAAGAGGCTGACCGAGACCGCCGGGGTTTTCTTGGACTCGCCGTGCTTGTACTTGTCGAACCGGTAATCGCCGAGCACGTAGGCCTCGGCCGCGTGCCCTACGTATTCTCTTCCCCGAGCGTCATCGAGGAGAAAGACCACCTTGGAGTAGCCGTAGTCTCGCGCGTAAGCGAGCGAGCGGGCGGCGAAGATCTTGACGTTCTCGCCAAGATCGAAAGCCTTCGACAACGTGGTCGAGAAGACCAGAAGAGCTTTGATCCCGCCCGCGTGCTCGAAGGTCACGAGCCGCTCGCGCCGATAGCGCTCGGTCCGAAAACCATCGCTCGCGTCTCGAAGCGCCCGCCCGATCGCGGTCTCGGGCACCGTGAAGAGGCTCGTCTCCGGATCGAACACCGCGACGGCCATATCGGCGCGCAGGTTCTCGAGTGAGTCGGTCGATAGCGATATCTTCATGAATCATTCCGCCTCGTCGGCATATTTTTCCCTGAGCTTCTCCACGACCGCCGGATCCGCGAGGGTCGTGGTGTCCCCGAGGGTCTTGTGCTCGGCAATGTCCCGCAACAACCGTCTCATGATCTTCCCCGAGCGGGTCTTGGGCAGATCGGCGGTGATGATGATGTCTTCGGGTCGGGCGATCGCGCCGATCTTCTTGACGACGTGCTGTTTCAGATCGTCGATGGTCGAAGCGGTCACGTGTCTTCCCTCCTTGAGGGTCACGAACGCCGATATCGCCTGCCCCTTGAGCTCGTGGGCTCTACCGACCACGGCCGCCTCGGCAACGTCGGGATGGTCGACGAGCGCACTCTCGACTTCCATCGTCCCGATGCGGTGGCCGGACACGTTCAACACGTCGTCGACCCGACCCAGGATCCAGAAATAGCCGTCGGCATCCCGTTTGGCGCCATCTCCCGGAAAGTAAACATTCTCGTCCCATTTGCTCCAATAGGTACTCACGTAGCGCTCCGCATCGCCCCAGATTCCCCGAAGCATGGACGGCCACGGCGTCGTGATGGCGAGAAAGCCGCCGCCCACGGGAACCGTCCGGCCGTCACCGGTGAGTATGTCCATCTGGATTCCGGGGAAAGGCTTGGTGGCCGAGCCTGGCTTGAGCGACGTGATACCAGGCAAGGGCGTGCACATGATGGCTCCAGTCTCCGTCTGCCACCAGGTGTCGACGACGGGGCAGCGCTTCCTGCCGATGTGCTCGTAGTACCACATCCAGGCCTCGGGGTTGATGGGCTCCCCCACCGTCCCCAGAAGCCGAAGCGAGGAGAGGTCGTGGTTCGCGGGCCAGGAGGTTCCCCATTTCATGAAAGCGCGGATGGCAGTGGGCGCGGTGTAGAAACAAGTGACTCCGTATTTCTCAACGATCGTCCAGAACCGATCCTTGTCGGGCCAGTCGGGTGAGCCCTCGTAGATGACGCCGGTGACGCCCAGGCTGAGCGGGCCGTAGACGATGTAGCTGTGCCCCGTGACCCAGCCGATGTCCGCGGCCGCCCACCAAACGTCGTCGTCCTTCAGGTCGAAGACATATTTCGTCGTTGCCGCCACCTGAGTGAGATAGCCTCCCGTCGTGTGCACGATTCCCTTGGGTTTGCCCGTCGTCCCGGACGTATAGAGGATGTAGAGGGTGTCCTCGGCGTCCATCGGTTCGGGCTCGCAATGGGTCGCGACATCGTCCATCAGGACGTGCCACCAGTGGTCGCGACCTTCTCGAAAGTGAATGCGGAAGTCGCCTCGCTTGACGACGATGACGTTCTCGATGCTCGGACTGCCTTCCACCGCCTCATCGGCCACTTTCTTGAGGGGCACGATATTTCCACGCCGATAGCCACCGTCGGCGGTGACGAGTAGCTTCGCGGTCGCGTCGTTGATGCGGTCGCGAAGCGATTCGGCGCTGAACCCCCCGAAGACGACGCTGTGGATCGCGCCGATGCGGGCGCAGGCGAGCATCGCTATGGGAAGCTCGGGGATCATCGGAAGGTAGATCGCCACGCGGTCCCCCTTACCGACACCCATCTTCTTGAGAACGTTGGCGAATTTGTTCACCTCGCGATAGAGATCCCAGTACGTGAGCGTGCGCCGGTCGCCCGGCTCGCCCTCCCATAACAAAGCGGCTTTGTTGCGACGAGCCGTTTTGATGTGCCGATCGAGGCAGTTGGCGCTGATGTTCAGCTTGCCACCGACGAACCATCGGGCGTGAGGCGGATTCCAATCGAGGACCCGGGACCACGGCTCGATCCAATCGAGCTCGGACGCCATCTTCGCCCAGAAGCCCTCCGGGTCGGCCTGGGCTTCTTCGTAAACCGACTCGTCTCGGAGATGAGCCGCCTCGCGGAAGACCTCGGGTGGAGGGAATCGTCTTCCCTCTTGAAGCAAAGCGTCGATCTCGGCTCTCTCGCCATCCGCCATCAGTGGAACCTCCTCGCAGATCAAATTCTACGACACGAGGTCCGAACCGGACCAGCCATGCGCCCTTGCCGCCCGCCCGCGTCGGCTCACGCCATTCGCCGGAAGAAGAACACCACCATCACGGTATAGATCTCCAGGCGCCCGACGATCATCAGGATCGCGAGCAGGCATTTGCCCGCCGCCGGCAGGGAGGCATAGTTGAGCGTCGGTCCAACCTGACCGAATCCAGGGCCGATGTTCCCCAGGCAGGCCGCCGAGGCGGAGAAGGCGCTTCGGGGGTCGACGCCGATCGTCGTCAACAGAAAGCCGCCGGCGACGAAGAACATCAAGAAGAGCACGAAGAAAGTGGTGACCGAGGACACGACATCCTCGGGAATGGCTCGGGTGCCGAGCCGGACCGGCAGAACCGCCCTCGGCTGGAGCATGCGCTTCAGATCGCCGGCGATCTTCTTCAAGACGATGAGCAGACGGACGACCTTCACCGAGCCACCGGTCGAGCCGGCGCATCCTCCGACGAACATGAGCGCCCACAACACGGTCTGCGCGACCTGAGGCCACCGGTCGTAGTCTGCGGTGGCGAAGCCCGTGGTCGTGACGATCGAGACGACCTGAAAGGCGGCAAGCCGCAGCGATTCGAGAACGGCGTCAGTCGTACCGCCGAGTCGCAAGTTGACGAGCACGAGAAAACTGCTGACCGCGATGATTCCCCCATAGAGCCGGAACTCGGGATCGCGCCAGATGGGCCGGAACCGCCCTCGTATCCACTGGTAGTGAAGCGTGAAATTCGCTCCCGCGAGGAACATGAAGCCCGTCACCGTCCACTCGACCGCGGCGCTCTCGAACGCCGCGATGCTGGCGTTCTTGGTGGAAAAGCCGCCCGTCGCCATCGAAGCGAACGCATGCGTGACCGCATCGAGCGGAGTCAGGCCGAGGAGCGTCAGCAGGCCGATCTCGCACGCGGTCAACATGAAATAGAGCCCCCAGAGCGCCTTTGCCGTCTGGGCGATCCGCGGAGTCAGCTTTTCTTGCATCGGGCCCGGGGCCTCGGCGCCCAGAAGCTCCATTCCTCCCACGGCGAGCTTGGGGAGGATGGCGATGCCCAGAACGATGATCCCCATACCGCCGATCCATTGCGTCAAGGCCCGCCACAACAGCAGCGATTCGGGGAGGCTCTCCACATCGACGAAGATCGAGGCACCCGTCGTCGTGAATCCCGAAGCCGACTCGAAGAGGGCATCCACGATGAAGGACGGGCCGAAGAACAGCACGAACGGCAGCGCACCGGCCACCGTCGCCACGAGCCACGCCGAGCAGACGAGGAGAAACGCCTCACGGCGTCCGAACTGGAAATCGCCTCCCTGATCGAAACGACGCTGGAGGAAAATACCGGCCACGGCGGCGAGCGCGGCAGAGATGAAGAACGGCAGACGCGCCTCCCGGTTGGTGAAGTGGGCGAGAATGCCGGGCAGGATCAGGGCAACCGCGAGGGCGAGGAGAAGCCTTCCGACGAGAAAGAGGACTCCTGCGTAGTTCAAACCCCGTCGGCGCCGAATCGACGTGCTCACCTCCCGCGGAAGAGCTTCTCCAGTTGGGGAAGCACCTCGGTCAAGCTGAATACGAGAGCGCGATCGCCAGGCTGAAAGGCGAAATCGCCCCCGGGGACGTGGCGCTCCTCCCCTCGAATGACCGCACCGACGATGCACCCCTCGGGAAGTTTCAACCGGCGCAGGGGCCCCTTCAGGACCTTCGAGTTCTCCGGAACCTGAAACTCCACCACCTCGGCGTCGCCGCTCGCCACGAGATCCAGGCTGAGTATCTCCCGGCGGTGCACCATGCGAAGGATCGTACCCGCGGTGATGAGCCGGGGCGAAAGCCCGATGTCCACGCGCGCGGCACGCAGAACGTTCACGAACTCGGGACGTTGATACAGACTGACGACGGTGCGTGCCCCTCCTTCGCGCGCCAGGTAGGAGCTGATCACGTTGGTCTCGTCGTCCTGAGTCGCCGCCACGTAGTAGTCGGCGTCGGGCGCGCCGGCTTCTTTCAGCAGCGACGGATCGGTGGCGTCTCCCTGGAGGACGAGAGCGCCCGGCACCTCGGTGGCGACTGCCAGGGCTCGGCGCGGCTCTCTCTGGATGAGCGTAACCTGAACGCCGTCCTCGACCAGCTTCTTGGCCAGCCAACTTCCGACGTGGCCCGCGCCGGCGACGATGACTTTTTTCGTCGGTGGAACGTCGATGCCCACGGCCTTCAGGAAATCCTGCGCCGTCTCGGTGCGGCCCACCGCATAGACCCGCTGGCCCGGCCGCAGAACGGTGTCCCCTCGGGGTATGGTCAGCTTCATCCCCTTTTCCACCCCTACGAGGACCCAGCCCTCTGGGCCGACCAGCTCACGCAGCGGCCGATTGTAGATCTCGGCCCGTCTCGTGGGACGGGCTCGGAGAAGAAGCAGTTTTCCGTTCTCGAAAAAGTGTGCCTTGCTGACCCCGGGGAGACGGGTGATGCCGAGGATCTCTTCGGCAACGAGTCGCTCGGGATACAAAGGCAATATGTTCGCGTCCTCGAGAAGCAGCGGGTTGGCTCCGTGCTCGGGATTGCCGAGGCGAGCGACGCATTTGCGCGCTCCCATCCGCCGGGCGGTGAGGGCGGAGAGCAAATTGATGGCATCGGAGTCGGACACGCCGAAGAACAGATCCGCATGATCCACACGGTACTGCTGTAGAAGCAGCGGTTGGCAGCCGTCGCCGTGGACCGCCATCACGTCGAGCTGGCTCTGCAGGCGCTGGACCCGCTCGGCGTCCTGCTCGATCACGACGAGATCGTGGCCCTCGTGAACGAGGGACGATGCGATGTGAAAGCCGACCTCTCCCGCACCGAGGATGAAGATCCGCATGAAACGCGCATTCTTAGCCTACCGGGGGAGCTACCGCAAACGACTCCAAGAGTCGTGCTGCGTTCTGCCGGGTGACGGGGGCTCCGGCCGCGGGGATCGCCCGCGGACTCTTCCTCTCACTGCTCGAATCGGAGCGCCCTCATCGGGTCGGTCTTGCAAGCCCGGTAGGTCGGAACCGCCGAGGCGAGAAGACCGACGGCGACCACCAGCGTGGCGACGAGGACGTAGGTCACCGGGTCCGTCGGGCGAACCCCGTAGAGCTGGCTGGCGACGTAGCGAGCGAGAAAGACTGCGGCGAGGAGTCCGAGCGTCACCCCCGATACGATCACACGTGCTCCGCCAGCGAGTACCATTCGCCCGATCTCCGGCGTGGTCGCTCCGAGCGCCATGCGGAGTCCGAACTCTCGACTCCTCAGGCTGACCGCGTGGGAAAGGACCCCATAGACGCCGACGAGGGCAATGAGCAAACCCGCGAGCCCGAAAGCGCCGAGCAAGCCGAGGCTGTAACGTTCGGGGGCCACCGCCACGGTGACGAATTCGCCCATCTCGCGATAGTTGAAGACGGCGAGGTCGGGATCGACCTGGGCAACGACGGCACGCACGGAGTCCACGATCGACTCCGGATCCGTCGCCGTACGGACGAGGAGTGACAGCTCTGACACCGCGTAGAGCCCATAGGGAAGATAGACCGTTTCGATGTCTTCCTCCTGGAGCATCCCGCTACGCACGTTTCGAGCTACCCCCACGACCTCGGTCCAGAGAGGCTCGAGGTGAATGGGTCCTCCCGCCGTGGCCCACCTCTCGATGCGGAGTCTCTTCCCGAGAGCGTCTTGACCTGGCCAAGCCTTCGCGGCGAGTCTTTCATCCACGATGCTCACGAGCCGATACTGCTCGACTTCCTCCCAGGTGAAACTGCGTCCCCCGATCAGTTGTGTGTCGACGACATCGAAGTATCCGGGCGTTATCGGGCGATACTTGGCCGGCGGCAGGATGGGCGCCGCGGCGGCCATGTCCTCGCTCGCATAACTGTGGCCGGCGTCTTGCCGGCTCAAGGGAACGACGAGCGCGAGAGCGGCGCCATTCACACCGGGGAGGTCCTCGAGCCGCTCGGTGAGCCGGCGTGCAAAGCGCACCCGTTCGTCGGCTCGCGGATAGCGCGGGTAGCGTTGTGACGGGAGGTTCATCTCCGCCGTGAGGACAGAAGTCGCCGTGAATCCCGGATCGACGGCGAGAAGTCCCACGAGCGTGCGCAAGAACAGCGCCGTACCCACGACGAGGACGACCGAGAGAGCGATCTCGGCAATGACGAGAACGTGCCGCCAGGCGTCTCGTTCAGCTCCCGTGAGGGTGCGCCCCACTCCTTTCAGCATGCCAATCTCCTTGGCCTGCGAGATGCTCGCCGCCGGCAGGACGGCAACGACCATCGAGGCGATGAGTGATCCGGCCAAGGCGAAGACGACAGTACTTCCATCGACGCGAATCTCCGCGATTCTGGGAATCGAGGGCGGGGCCAGACTCGCAAAGAGACGGATGAGATCCGAGGCCAGCGGAAGCGCGATCGCGGCGGCGAAGAGGGCATAGAGCAGACTCTCGGAGGCGAGCTGCCTTACGATGCGCGCTCGACCCGATCCCAGCGCCATTCGCACGACGAGCTCCTTTCGCCGTCCGAGAGCACGAGTGAGGAGCAGGTTTATCAGGTTGGCACAGGCGATTCCCATCAGGAGCAAGGCGGCTCCGAAGAGGACCCAAATCGTCGTCTGATGACGGGCGTTGATCGTCTCGCCGAGACCGAGGACATGGACCTCGAATCCCGCTGCGGCATGGTCAGGGAATCGACTACGCTGGCGCGCGGCAAAGAGTGCCGCCTCGGCGTTAGCCCGAGTGATGGCGACGCCGGGCCTGAGCCTGCCAAGGACCCTCAGAAAGGCGGCGTCGCGCGGCATGCTCTCGAAAGGCATCCGTGAGAGCGTCCACAGGTCGACGAGACTTCTGTAGTCGCCCTCGTCGGGCAGCAGCGCTCGGAATCCGGGCGGCGTCACTCCTACGATCCGGTAGGGTTGATACTCGAGCTCGACAAGCTCCCCGACCACGCCAGGGTCGCCGCCAAACCGCTCCTGCCAGAACTCGTAGCCGAGCATGATGACCCCTGGGGGCAGGCTCTCCGCGTCCTCGCCGAGACTCTCGAAGGCGACGGATGCCCGATCGGAGGCATCGAACGAGCGTCCGAGGTGCGGAGCCAGACCGTAGACGGACAGGAACTCCTCGGTAACTTCGCGGGCGCGAACGGCCCCGGGCTCGCCGTCGACCGATAGGGTGACGTAACCGGCGCCCTGAATGGCGGCGAGGGCATCGAAGGAGCCAACGGCTCCGACGAGGTCGACGTAGTCGGGCGGCGAAAAGTGACGGCGTCCTTCACGAGTCGTCGCCGACAGGAGCACGAGGCGGTCGGGGGATGGATACGGGAGCCGTCTCAGCAACACACCGCTGACGACGGAGAACACGGCGGTCGTAACAGCGATTCCGAGAGCAAGCGTGCCCACGACGAGAAACGAGAACCCGGGATTGCGCCAGAACAAACGCCAGGCAAAGGTGACGTCCCGAAGAAGGGCATCGGCGAAAGCGCCCACCCGGCGCTCGCGGACTTTCTCCTTCACGCTTTCCTTGCCCCCCATTTCGGCGAGGAGCCTCCTCCGGACGTCGTCCCGTGTCGCTCCATCGACCGCGCCCTCGTCGATGAGAAGCTCGAGGTAAGCCTCGAGCTCGCGATCCAGCGCAGCCTCACCGCGCTCGGGAGAGACGATATTGCGAAAGAAGCTCCGCACGCGGCTCGAAAGCGGCATGCTGTCAACGCGCTTCGAGAACGCGGGCGATGACCGACACCGTCTGGCGCCAGTCGCGCTCCTGTTCTTTCAGCCGGCGCCGTCCCGCCCGCGTCAATCGGTAGAACTTGGCCTGTCGGTTGTTCTCCGAACGACCCCACTCCCCGTCGAGGAAGCCCTCCTGCTCCATCCGATGAAGCGCGGGGAACAACGAGCCGGGATTCACGCGAAACACGCCCCGCGTCATCTGCTCGAGCCGCTTCGACACCCCCAAACCGTGCAACGGCGTGAGTGAGAGGGTCTTCAGGATCAGAAGCTCCAGCGTTCCGGGGGGAACATCGGTCTTGGCCGTCGGGGTCATTGATTCCTATAGTCTAGCTATAGGAGTATAGATCCACACCTATAGGTAATCAATAGAAAGGTCAATCGATGCGAAGAACGGTTACGACTTCCCTCCACCTCGCCAAAGCGAGATCGACCCGAGAACCATCACGATCGCGATGTGAGCGAATCCCAGTCCCCAGCCGGTGACACCGTTACCGCCAGCGGCGTCGAGGATGATTCCCAGGGCGAGAGGCCCGATGAAGCCGCCGCCATACCCCAGGGTCGCGTGCACCGCGAGTGTGGCGCCGCGGCGTCCGGGCGGAGCGCCCTCGATCGCCCCGGCGGTGAGAGATGCCGAGTCCGCGTAGATCACCGCGTTATAGGCGAGGAACGTCACCGCGGCGAAGCCGTACCCCCAAACCGAGGACAGCCCGGCGACGAGGGAAACGAGCGTAGAGAGCAGCATGACCGTCAAGACGAAGCGCCGTCTTCCCATCCGGAGCGCCACTTCGTTTCCGAGAACGCTCGTCACCGTGCCGAGAAGCTCCATTCCCGTAGCCACGAACGTGGGGGCCATCCAGGTCGCGATGTTCCCCCCACGCGCTGCGGCGAAGGCGAGAAAGGTAACCGCCCAGGATCTCACGGCGAACATCTCCCATGTATGGGCGCAGTAGGCGATCGAGTAGGCCATCGAAGCGCGGTTTCTCAGCACCGGGCGAAAGTCGAGCAGCCTCGTATCTGTCGGCTCCGACCGTCGTCTGGGAAAGAGGAAGGTAGAGATGGCGAGCGCCGAGAAACTCCCGACGGCACCCACGACGAAGGCGAATCGCCACCCGGCCCAGGTAGCCATTTGACCGGCGAGTGCGAAGGAAAGCGCTCCGCTCACGCCCAGGCTTGCGGCGTGAAGAGCAACGGCGCGGCTCCGGAGCTCGACCGAGACCTCGTCGGTCAGGGCCTTCAAACCGACCATGTAGGTCCCCGCCCATCCGGTGCCGGCCGCCACACGCAACCCGAGCGCCGACCAGAATCCGGAGGCCAGAAACGCCATGCCGAGATGAGAGAAAGCCGTGAGCGCCACCGCGAGCGCGTACACGTGGCGAGCCGGCACACGGTCGGTCAAGCTGACGAGGAAAGGCACTGACAGGGCGTATCCGGCGAAGAAGATTCCCGAGAGCCACCCGGCGTCGGCGTGGGTGATGTGCCACTCTTCGAAAAGCTCGGGCAGAATCGCGGGAAAAGCAAAGGCGCCGAGCTGAGCACAAGTCTGTGCCAAGCAGAAGATCCCGATGACCCGGACCACGCCTCGCGGTGCGGCAGGCTTCACCAGAGGCTGCCCGGTTCAGCTTTCATCGAGCGGGGCACCCGAGTCACTGTCCAGTGTGACATCATTTGAGCTCGCAACGGCGAACTGACTAGAATGGCGCGGCTCGCACGCGAACGTAAAGGTCGTCGTCGAACGGGCTCTAAGGACGCATCCCATGAGGAAACCCTCCTTCACCCTCCATGTCGTCTCGGCGGTAACGGGCCTGGCGATGGCCACCGGATCGATCGGGGCGCAAGAGCCGGAATACCCGCCGTCGAAGCACGGTGGAAACTACATGCACAACTTCTACTTTCCCCCTGCCCCGAGCTCCACGCCATGGGCACCGGAGTGGTCGCCCGACGGAGAGTGGATCGCCGTCGCCATGAGCGGCTCTATCTGGAAAGTCGACCCGAACAATGGACGCGCCTGGGAGCTCACCTACAACGAGAAATACCATTCGCTCCCGGACATTTCTCCCGATGGCAAATGGCTCGCGTACACGGCCGACGACGGCGGGGCTACGATACAGCTCGAGATCCTCGATCTCGAGACGGGTGAAAGCCATGCCCTGACGAACGACGATCAGATCTACCTCGACCCGGTGTTCTCCCCCGACGGGAGCCGCCTCGCCTACGTCTCGACGAAGCCGAACGGTTACTTCAACGTTTACGTCCGCCCGATCCGAAACGGTCAATGGGCCGGGGAGGAGATCCCGGTCACCCGTGACAACGACTACGGCAAGGACCGACTCTACTTCGGCCCGTGGGACATGGCGATCACGCCCGCATGGCTTCCCCACGGCCGCGAGCTGCTGCTCGTCTCGAACCGCGACGTCCCTCTCGGCTCGGGCAACGTCCTGCGAGTACCAGCGTCGGTCGACGGAATCGAAGAATCGCAAACGGTGCTGTCCGAGCAGACGCTCTATCGGACCCGGCCCGACGTGTCGATCGATGGCAAGCGCTTCATCTATTCTTCGACCGGTGGGGCGGCGGATCAGTTCACGAATCTGTACGTGCAGCCGACCGCGGGCGGCGAGCCCTACAAAATGACGTTCTTCAGCCACGATGCGTTCCACCCCCGCTTTTCGCCCGACGGCGAATCGATCGCCTACATCTCGAACGCGGGAGGCTTGCCTCAGCTCGCTCTTCTCGAGACCTACGGCGGCGGGCAGCGAATGGTCTCTATCACCGATCGCCGGTGGAAACGACCGATGGGTTTTCTCGCGGTACGAACGGTCGACGCGAGCACGTCCGCACCCACGGGCTCGCGCGTTCACTTGAAGGCATCCGACGGAAAGTTCTACGCGCCCGCAGACGCCTACGCACGGGTGAGTGGTGTCGGTGACCCGGTTTTCCACCACCGGGGAGATTTCCTCCTCGAGGTACCCGTTGGTCGCGTCGAGTTGACGGTCGTCAAGGGCTTCGAGTACTGGCCCAAGTCGCTCGAGGTCGATGTACGTGCAAATGAAGTGAGCCGGCTCGCCGTCGAGCTCGAGCCGATGACGGACATGGCGGCCAAGGGCTGGTACAGCGGTTCTACTCACGTTCATATGAACTACGGAGGCAACCTCCACAACACCCTCGAAAACCTGATGATGATGTCCGCGGCCGAAGACCAGGACATCGTCAACGAGCAGGTCGCGAACAAGGACAATCGCATTCTCGACTATCAGTTCTTCGTACCCGGTGGAGGACCCCATCCCCTCTCGACGCCGGAACGGATCCTCGTTGTCGGCCAGGAATATCGGCCCCCGTTCTATGGGCACGTGTTTCTGTTCGGCCTGAAAGACCATCTGATCTCGCCGTACACGACAGGTTATGAAGGTACGGCCATCGAGAGCCTCTACCCGTCCAACACCGACATGTTCAGAAAGGCAAAGGCCCAGGGCGCGACCGTCGGATATGTTCACGCGTTCGGCGGGGAGAACGATCCGCTCGAGGGTAATCTCGGCGGCGCCAAAGGATACATGGTGGATGCCGCCCTCGCTACGACCGATGCGGTGGAGTGGTCGCAGGCCGGTCGCGCGGGCTTCTACCCTTGGTACGCGACTCTGAACAACGGGATTCGGGTGACGGCGACGGGCGGCGAAGACTCGATCAGCAACCTACAGCGGAGCAAGCTCGTAGGCTCGGTGAGGACCTACGTCTACACCGGCAGTCGAGGGCTCGATATGGATGCGTGGTTCGAAGGACTGAGGGAAGGACGCGCCTTCGTGAGCACTGGTCCGCTCCTCGAGCTGACGGTGAACGGCCGCCTGCCGGGCGAGAAGGTCGACCTCAGAAAAGCCGGCAACGTCGATATCGAGGCCCACGTCCGAAGCCTTACTCCCATCAAGAACGTTATCTTGGTCTCGAACGGCGAAGTGATCGAAGAATTTTCCCCGAGCGGCGACCGCCACGCGTTCGATTTGAAGAAATCGTATCCCGTTCGCGAGAGCGGCTGGTTCCACCTCCGGGCGGAAGGCGATCCGGCCGAACGGTTTCCTCTCGACGCGGCCTACGCACAGGGCTTCACGAATCCCGTTTGGGTCGAAGTGGCGGGGCAACCGGTTCGCCATCGAGCGTCAGCAGAATATTCGATCCGCTGGATCGACAAGCTGCGTCAGATGGCCGAGGAGTGGCCTGGCTGGCGCTCGGAAAGAGAAAAGCAGCACGTGCTCGCACAATTCGACGAGGCACGCGCCATTTATCAGGGATTTCTCGTCGGCGGGTCAACGTCCAGCGAGAGCCCGGCCCGCCCGCGCTAGCTACCGTGTGAACCTTCCGAAACCGCTTGAGCGGTGGCCGGATCAACCGGCTCGTGATAAAAGTATTTCTTGCGCGTGAGCACCGCACCGAGAGACAAGGAGGCGATTTCGATGACGAGCGAGCTGAGTCGACGAGAGGTCCTCATCGGCGGAGTCGCGGGACTGAGCGCGCTGGCGCTACCCGAATGGGCTTTGCCCGCGCTGGTACAGGACGAAGAGCTCGTGCCCTTCACCGATTACCCCGAAGACTGGACGACGGATCGCGGACCCGAGCGACGATTCTTCGACATCCGTCGGATCGGCCCGATCACGCCGGCCGACGAGTTCTTCACGACGCAGCACTATCCTCATCCCCGGATCGACGGCGCGACCTTTCGCCTGAAGATGACGGGACTCGTCGAAAGGGAAGGCGAGCTCTCGCTCGACGACATCCGAGGACTGGGACGGACCGAGCTCGTCGCCGGTTTCGAGTGCTCGGGCAACAGCCCTCGGGCGATGCAGGGGCTCGTCTCGAACGGACGATGGACCGGTGTTCCCCTGCGGGACATCTTGAGCCTGGTCGGAGTCAAAGACGCCGCTCGCGAAGTGGTGTTCTTCGGGGCCGACCGCGGCACGGAGGAGGTCGAGTTCCGTGGGCGCACCTACGAGGTCGAACAGCAGTACGGCCGGAGCATCTCCCTGGAGAAGGCGATGACGCCCGAGCCCCTGGTCGCCTATGCGCTGAACGGCGAGCCTCTTTCCGTCCACCAGGGATTTCCCCTGCGGCTCCTGATGCCCGGCTGGTACGGAGCGCCGAACGTCAAGTGGCTCGCGAACATCCACGTCCAGGAAGACCCTTACCTCGGAAAGTACCAGGCGCGCTGGTACCGCACGCTCCGGGCCGAGACGATCGGGGGCGAGCTCAAGTGGAAGGAGACCGCCATCACTCGGATGCGGCTGAAGTCGGTCGTGGCGCGGGTGACGCGCCGGGGCGACGGGCACCGTGTCGTAGGCTTCGCCCTGAGCGACGGGACGCCGCTTCGGTCGGTAGAAGTCCGAATTGACGGCGGCCCGTGGCAGGCCGCGAGCCTCGACAACTCTTCGGGGGAGTACTCGTGGAAGCTCTTCACCTACGAGTGGAAGGGCGCGGCACCGGGCGAGCATACGCTGGTCTCACGGGCGATCGATGCCCACGGCAACCTGCAGCCCACGTTCGAAGAGCTCGAGACCAAGAAGACGTTTCTGGAGGACAACTCCCAGCACCCTCGTACCGTAATCATCTCCTGAAGGCAGCAGGCGACGGAGCACACTGCTACATAGGCGACGGGAAGTCGGTGATGGCGTCGGAGTCGGGAGCCTCAGAGGCGGCCTGTCGACGCAGATAGGCGCTCGCCCCTGCTGCGGTGAGAACGCACCAGGCGGCGAAAAGCGCTCCCGGAAGCGCGGTTACCGGGCTGAAGTGCTCGAGGGCCAAAGCGACTCCGAGCCCGGCGTTCTGCATCCCGATCTCGATCGAAAGGGCGAGCTGGTGCCGCCGGTCGAACCGGTAGAGCTTTGCCAGCGTCCAACCGGCGACGTAGCCTAGAGCGTTCATCACGACGACGAACCCGAAGACAGCAGGGCCGACCGTCGCGATGCGCTCCTGGTTTGCGGCGACCGCATAGGAGCAGATGACGACGATTGCCACCGCGGCAACCGCGGGGCAGACGATCTCCGCCTCCTTCGAGCGTTTTCCGAGAAGACGCTTGAGAGTCATTCCCAGCAAGAGAGGAGCCAGCACGGTCGACAGGATCGTCCGCATGAGCGGCCAGAAGGCGATCGGTAGCAGGGCGCCGCCGAGAAGTTTGACGAGGGACGGCGTCAACAGGGGTGAGGCGAACGTAGCGACCGTCGTCATGGCGATGGAAAAGGCGAGCGCGCCTCCGGCCAGGTAGACGATTACGTTGCTCGCCATCGCGCCGGGTGCCGCCCCGACGATGATGAATCCGAGAGCCAGCTCCGGAGGGAAGTCGCCGACGAGGGTCGCGAGAAACCCGAGCAATGGCATCACCGTGAACTGGGTGAGCACGCCGAGAAGCACACGCCCCGGCTTTCGCAACGTGCTCCTCAGGTCCTCCGGCTCGAGAACCACCCCGAGGGCAAGCATGGTGGCGGCGAAAAACCAGAGGAAAACGTCACCGAAGATCAGAAACGAAGGAGGGTAGAGGTACGCGACGACCGCCCCGGCGAGCGTCAGCGGTGCCAGCTGGCGCGACAGCGAGCCCAGGACCCTCATGATCGACGGAGGTTAGTACGTGAGCTCCGGTTTTGCGATGGCGTATTCTCCGTAGGTGGCAAAGTGCCCTTCGGGGTGAGACCATGGAATCACAGGAACATGTCGCGAATCGAGCTGCCCCAGAAAGTGGGGAAGTACGAGATCCGAGGCGTCGTCGGCAAAGGCGCCATGGGCGTCGTATACCGAGCCATCGACCCGGATCTGAGCCGGCCGGTAGCCATCAAGACCATGTCGGTCGGCAGCTCCCCTCATGAAGCGGAGATGCGCCTCCGGTTCCTCCGTGAGGGACGCTCGGCGGGAATGCTCCAACATCCCAACATCATCACGGTCCACGAGCTATTCGAAGAAGCGGGCACCGCGTACCTGGTCATGGAGCTGCTCGAGGGAGCCTCCCTCTCGTCGCTCATCCGTCGCCGAAAGAACTTGTCCATCGGAGAAAAGCTGTCGATTCTGGACCAGATCGCCTCGGGGCTGGCCGAAGCCCACGCGAACGGAATCGTTCACCGCGACCTCAAACCCTCGAATGTCTTCGTCCTCCGCTCCGGTGTGGCCAAAGTGCTCGACTTCGGCGTCGCCAAGATGGGCGAGGGAGAGCTGACCAGGGCGGGAACGGTCTTTGGAACCGTCGAGTACATGGCACCCGAGCAGGTGCGCGGCGGAAAGGTGGCGCCGGGCGCCGATATCTTCTCCTGGGGCGTCGTGGCCTACGAGCTGCTTTCGGGAGGGAATCCCTTTCGCGCCGACACCCTGGCGGCCTCGGTCTTCAAGATCGTCTCGGACACGCCCGAGCCGCTGGCCCATATCCCGGTCGACATCAGTGCGTGCATCTTCCGCGCCCTCGAAAAGAGCGAGCGAAAACGCTACCAATCGATGACCGAGCTTCGCGAGGCCATCGCCAGCGCCGCAGCCGCCGCCGGCGTGCGCTCGAGCCCGCCAGCACTTCTCGATTCCGACATGGTCGTTACGAAGGACCGAGTCGATGCGAGCATCACGCACGAGCCCCGCGTGTCGCAATGGTCGCATGTCGCTGCCCAGGCCGACTTGCTGGAGGAGCTCTACCATCAGGGGGTCGCCGCCTTCCAGGACGCCAACTATGTCGGATGCATCGAGAAGATGAGTCAGGTCCTGGACGAGGTGCCGGTCCACGCGATGGCGCTCCACTACCTCGCGATGAGCGAGGAGAACGTCAGGAAGAGCCGGCTGGCGGAAGACGCGCGGACGAAGCTCGGCGTCCTCTTGACGGCGATGCGCGACGCGCACCGAAACGGTGACCCGAATCTGGTGATGGAAAAAGCGAAGGCGGTGCTCGCGATCGACAAAGAATCGATGGAGGCTCGCTGGTATCGGCGTCATGCCGAGGCGCGGCTCCGCGCGACCTCGGTGGGTGGTCCGTCCCGCAGCTTCGGATATCGGCCGTCGGCTGACCGCCGGGCACCGGGTCCCACTCGAAAAATCCCTCACCCTGCGCCGACGCGGGTGACGAGACCCGTCTCTTCCAACCGAGGTCTGTGGGTGCTGGGCGGTGTTGGGTGCCTCTTCCTCGCGCTGGTGGGCCTCTGGCTCAGCGCATTGAGCTCGACGCCGCCGGGCGGCGCTTCGGCCGCTCCCGGTCCGGAGCTGCCAGGTGTGAGCAAGTCCCCATTCGACGGCATCGAGGAGGACGGTACGGTGGTGCTTCAATTGACCCCACCCTCGATCCGCGAGGCATCCATCGATCGGGTCATCCCGATGACCATCCCGGTCGGAGGCCCGACGAGGATCGGTCTTTTCGGCAGCGGGTTGTCCGACGCGCTGGACGTCCGCGTGGCCGATCGTGCCGCCAGCCTTCTGTCGACCACGGTCCTGAGCAGCGAACACATCGAGGTGGAACTGCTCGTCCCCGCAGGCGTGACGAGCGTCGATCTCGTGGTGACCGGACCCTCGGGGATGGAGCATCGTTTCGAGCTGGGCGTAGTTAGCTCCGAACAACTCGAGAACTAGCCTGGCCTAAGCGGTTCCCCGGGCGCTCTTGACGGGGAGCTTGGCCTACTCTAACCTCGCCGTCGATGAGGTTTCTCCCCGACGGCAAGCTCGGCGTGCAGCTCTTGAGGGAGCTCATCTCACGACTCGCCATCGACGACGTGCACGTCGCCGTCGGGCCCGCACCTGGCGAGGATGCCGCAGCCATCGACCGGGGCGATCATTATCTCTTGCTGGCCTCGGATCCGATCACGTTTCTGCCGAAACGCATCGGCTGGTATGCGGTGCAAGTGAACGCCAACGACATCGCCGCCATGGGAGGAACGCCGCAATATTTCCTGTCGACGATCCTCCTTCCCTCGGGACGGGCCACCGACGAAATGGTTCGCGAGATCGTCGCCGATATCGCGGTTGGCTGCCGTGAGCTCGGTTGTCTCGCCGTCGGGGGGCATACCGAAGTCACCACCGGTATCGACCGACCGATCGTGGTTGGAGCGATGGTGGGCGAGGTCGAGCGCGACAAACTGCTGACGTCCGGCGGGGCCCATCCCGGCGACATGCTCGTCGTGACGAAAGGCGTGGCGGTGGAGGCGACGGCCATTCTCGCTGAAGAGCTCGAGGCCGAGGTGCGTCAGGCTTTCGGCGACGAGTTTCAGAGGAAGGCCGCCGGCTTTCTCGACGATCCCGGATTGAGTGTTCTTCCAGCGAGTCGCGCGGCGGTCGAGGCGGGGGGCGTGACGGCAATGCACGACGTGACCGAGGGAGGGCTCGCCAACGCGCTCTGGGAGATCGCCGAAGCCTCGAATGTGGGGCTCGTCACCATCGACTCGGAGATCCCCCGGTTCTGGGAGTCGACCAAGCTCGCCGAGTATTTCGGGATGGATCTGCTCGGGGCGATTGGCTCGGGCGCTCTCGTTCTGACCGTCCGCGAGCCAGAGACCGAGCGCTTGCTTCAGAAGCTCGAGGCCTCGGGAAACGCGGGCTACGTCATCGGTCGGGTGGTGGAAAGCAACCAGGGCGTCTGCCAGATGCGGGGCGAGAACAAGATCGAGCTTCCGCGCTTCACGACCGACGAGGTTTCGCGAGTGCTTACGAGGGCGGCGTCCCGGGGCAAAAGCTGATGCGGGAAGCCCGGAGGTCACCCATCGCGCGCCGCGCCGCGGAAACGCCTTGAAGCGCGTTCTGCCTTTTGCCGTCATCGCGGTTCTACCCCTGACCTTCTACTGGAAGCTCTTCCATCCGGATCCCGATCGGCGCCTCGTTTTCCGCGGTGACTTCCTCAACCAGCACTACGTATGGAAGAGCTACGGGCTCGAACGAATCAAGGGGGGAGAGCTCCCCCTCTGGAATCCTCATGTGCTCGGCGGGATCCCGTTTCACGCCAACCCCCAGGTGGGCATCTTCTATCCGCCGACCTACCTGCTGCTTCCCTTCCACCGTGATGGAGAATTGAGCTACCTGGCGCTGGAAGCTTATCAGCTCCTTCATCAAATCTCGGGCGGCATCGGGATGCTGCTCTTTCTGCGCTGCCTCGGCGTCGGCACGATGGGCTCTCTTCTCGGCGCCTTCGTCTTCATGTTTACCGGCTTTTTCACCACGCCCGGCCATCACGCGATCGTCGCGACCGCGAGCTACGTTCCCTGGCTGCTGCTGGCCACCGCGAAAGCGTCCCCACCGCTTCTTGCCGGGGTGCTCGCGCTGACGATTCTCGCTGGCCATCCGCAGATCGCCTACTATGCGCTCCTCTTCTCGGCGGCGTTCTCCATCGCGCGCGCGGGTGTCCGAAGCACGCTGGTGCGTTTCCTTCCCGCCGCAGCCCTGGGCATCGGCATCGCCGCGGTGCAGCTCCTGCCGACTCACGACCTGGCCCGGGAGTCGGTTCGCGCCGAGCTCGGTTACGATTACTCGACTTCGTTCGGGTTCTCACCCTATTTCCTCGCGGCGACGGTGGCCCCTCGCGGACAAATTCGGCTCCCGAATCAGGATGGCTCGGCACCGCTTCACATCTACGCCGGGGTCGGCTCCTTGCTCCTCGCAACGATCGCGTTTCTGCTGTCTCGTGAGAAGGTTCGCCTCTTCTTCGCCGCGAGCGCCGCGGTGGCGCTTGTCTCGGCGTTCGGAAAGGACTCCCCGGTCTTCGATCTCTTCTACCTGGGTCTGCCAGGGTTCAGTCTCTTTCGCGTGCCCTATCGCTTGCTCGGCGTCTATGTGTTCTCGGTATCGGTTCTCGCTGGTCTCGGTATGGATACGCTCGTGAATGCCGGAAGAAAGGAGAAGCTTCGACTTCGATCGGTGGCGAAGTCAGCATTCGCCGTTCTCGTCGTGCTCGGCGTTTGGGCGGGAACGCTCCAGGTCCGCCTTCTCTCCGATGCGGGCTCACTGGAGCCAGCCGACGTCGAGCGCGTGATCGGAGCCGCGCATTGGGCGGTGCTCCTCTTCGCTCTCAACTTCCTCCTTCTTCTGCTAGTGCTCTGGCGGCCTCGGGAACGGTGGGCGCTCGGGGCGATTCTCGTCTTGACGGCCGTCGATATGGGCGCCTTCGTGAAGGACCGATCCCAACACCCCTATCGGACGCTCGTGCGCGCCGAGGAAAGGCCCATCCATCGCTATCTCCGCGAGCAGGGAGAGCGTGTCCGATATGTCACCGACTCGAATCTCGAGAGCTACGATATGCTCCACGGAACGGATTTCGCCGGGGGGCACGAGTCGCTCGTGGACGCTCGCTATGCCGAGCTTCGCGAGGTCGCAGACCACAGCGCCAACGTTCTATCGCTCATGAACGTCAAATTCCTCGTCGGCCGGAGACCCGCGTCACGATATCCCTGGTGTGGCGCCCGCTTCGCCTCTCCGCTTCCGCTGCTCGACGTCACCGGCGACATGGCGCCCGCGCGATTGGAGCTCGACGAGCCGGTCCAGGTCCAGCGGATCCTCTTCGATTGGTCTCCACTCGGCCCCTCGGGAACGGCCGTCATCGAGGTGGAAGGGCAAACCCATTCTCTCCCCGAGGATCGCCCCCTCGAGGTCGACTTCGGCGAGCCACGCGCCTTGTCCCGCTTCGACGTCCTGGTGGAGCCCAATAACCCGGGAGTTCGCCTCGAGGACATCGAGCTCGACCTCAACCCGATCGGGCTCAAAGTCGACTTCCTCGAGCTCGACGGCATTCGCATCAACCTCCATGCGCTCCCGCGTGCTTACTTCGTCGTGGCCTCGACGGTGCCAAGCGAGGCTCGGACGCTCGAAGGCCTCGGTTGCTGGAGCGTTCACGATGGCGTTCAAGTGACGAGCGATGAAACCGGCCGAGGTGCATCGGGGTTTTTCCGCAAGGAGGCCGCGCGGATCGCTACCTATGCACCCGAGCTCGTCGAGATCGAAACGCGGTCTCCGCGGGCTGGCTATGCGGTGCTCGTGGACACGCTCCGCCCCGGCTGGATCGCGCAGGTCGACGGACGGGAGACAGAGATTCTGAGAACGCAGCATG
>DASPGQ010000377.1 GCA_035620555.1 Vicinamibacteria bacterium | reverse complement strand
TTGGCAAATGTTAGCTTTCCGCGGAACAGGAGGGTAGCGTGTCCCGAATCGTGAAAGGCGGTCTCATTCAATGCCGCAACCCAATCAACGACGAAGCGCGTCCCGTCCAGGAGATCCAGGCCGCCGCCCTCGAGAAACATCTTCCCTTCATCGAGCAGGCGGGCCAGGCGGGCGTACAGATTCTCTGTCTCCAGGAGATTTTCAACGGTCCGTATTTCTGCCCGTCCCAGGATGCGCGCTGGTATGACGCTGCCGAGCCGGTGCCCGGTCCGACGACCGAGGCGCTCGTGCCCTACGCAAAGAAATACCGTATGGTCACGATCATTCCTGTCTACGAGCGCGAGCAGGCGGGCGTTTATTACAACACCGCCGCGATCCTCGATGCCGACGGCCGATATCTCGGCAAGTACCGCAAGAACCACCTGCCCCACACCGCCGGCTTCTGGGAAAAGTACTTCTTCAAGCCGGGGAACCTGGGCTACCCGGTATTCGATACCGCCTACGGCAAGGTGGGCATCTACATCTGCTACGACCGTCACTTCCCCGAAGGCGCCCGTCTTCTCGGGCTCAAAGGGGCCGAGATCGTGTTCAACCCGTCGGCGACGGTGGCGGGGCTCTCGCAATACCTCTGGAAGCTCGAGCAACCGGCACACGCGGTGGCCAACGGCTACTTCATGGGCTGTCTGAACCGGGTCGGGGAAGAGCCGCCGTGGAAGATCGGCAAGTTCTATGGCCACAGCTACTTCGTGGATCCACGGGGGAAGATTCTCGCCGAGGGAAGCGAGGACGAGGACGAGCTGGTGACGGCGGAAATGGACCTCGACCTGATCGAGGAGGTGCGGCGCGTCTGGCAGTTCTACCGCGATCGCCGACCCGAGACCTATCAGGAAATGACGGCGCTGCTTCCTTGAACCGCCGGCTCATCTATTCGATCGACGACAATCCACCATGGGTGGAAGCTCTACCTCTGGGCTTCCAGCACTACCTGACCATGTTCGGCTCGACGGTCGCCATCCCACTCATACTGAGCGAGCCCCTAGGGCTTTCGGGAAGGCCCATCGAGCTCGGATGGCTGATCGGGACGATGTTCTTTGTCAGCGGACTCACCACCCTGATGCAAACCACATGGGGCAACCGCCTGCCGCTCGTCCAGGGCGGGACGTTCTCGTTCCTCGCCCCCACGTTTGCCATCTGTGGTATGGCCGCCCTCGCCGAAGCGGGATGGGAGATGCGCCTTCGACACGTTCAGGGAGCCATCATCGCCGGTTCCTTCTTCGAGATCGCGATCGGGTACTCCGGACTCATGGGAAGGATCCTCCGTTTCGTCGGCCCCATCACGATCGCACCGACCATCGCCCTCATCGGTCTCGCGCTCTTCGGGCTCGGCGCGCCCGAGGCGGGAAAGCACTGGGGAATCGGCGGGCTCACCATCGCCCTCATCGTGATCTTCAGCCAGTACATGCGAAGGACGCACCGGGCGTTCGAGCTATTTCCCATCATGCTCGCCATCCTGCTTGCCTGGGGCGTGGCGGGGATCCTGACGATGACCGGGGTTTTTCCCGAAGGGCACGCGGCTCACGTGTCGATGGACAACGTGCGCTCGGCTCCGTGGATCCGGGTTCCCTACCCCTTTCAGTGGGGCTGGCCCGTCTTCGGCCTGGCGGCCACGGTGGGAATGCTCGCCGGATATCTCGCATCGATGGTGGAGTCGGTGGGGGACTACTACGCCTGTGCGAGGCTCGCCGGAGCTCCGGTTCCCACGCCGTCCACGGTCAATCGCGGCATCGGAATGGAAGGGCTGGGGTGTTTTCTCGCCGGCGTCTTCGGAACGGGAAACGGAACGACTTCTTACAGCGAGAACATCGGCGCCATCGGTTTGACGCGGGTCGGGAGCCGGCGCGTCGTCCAGTGGGGAGCGGCGTTCATGATCGTGCTCGGCGCCTTCGGTAAGTTCGGAGCGTTGTTCACCACCATTCCCCAGCCCATCGTGGGAGGGATGTACTGCGCGATGTTCGGTATGATCGCCGCCGTCGGACTCTCCAATCTCCAGTTCGTGGATCTGAACTCGGCGCGAAACCTGTTCATCCTGGGCTTTTCGTTCTTCATGGGGCTGTCGGTTCCCCAGTACTTCGAGGCGAGCCCGGTGAGCTTCGAACCGGCGTGGATTGGGGAAATCGTGAATACGCTCGGCCGTACGAGCATGGGCGTCGGTGCGTTCTGCGCCCTGGTCCTCGACAATACCATCCCGGGGACCGATGAAGAACGAGGGCTCACCGCCTGGCGATGAGCGAGGCGCTGTTACGCCTGGCGGCGCATTGGAGTCTCGACCGCCTCCTTTACCGAGTCTGGCGATACAACCCCCGCGGTCTCTACCGGCTCTACCAGCATCATCGTTTCGATCGCGCGTTGAACGTGGACACCCGGGGTTACGGAGATCTACGTTACGAGCCCACGCCGGCCGCGGCCTTCACCCGGATCCTCGAGTTCCTCGATATCGACTTCGCCCGCTACACCTTTATCGATATCGGTTCGGGCAAGGGGAAGGCGCTCCTGCTGGCCTCGGCGTTTCCCTTCCGACGGATGATCGGCGTGGAGCGCTTTCCCGAGTTTCATCGCATCGCCGAGCGCAACGTCGCCGGCTTTCCGCGCGTGGAGCTCGTTTGCTGTGACGCCGTCGACTATACGTTTCCCGAGGAGCCCAGCGTGGTCTACTTGTTCAATCCGTTCGGAGAGGATCTCCTCGAGAGAATCGTGAAGAACCTGGAGTGCTCGTTGGCGAAGGCTCCGCGGAGCCTGTTCGTCGTCTACTACGCGCCCATATTGAGACGCGGGTCGCCCTGGGATCGGAGGCGGGTCTTCGACTCGTCGCCGGCCTTGCGAATTCGGACGGACAACCGGGCCTTCACCGTGTACCAATCGTCGGAATGATTCCTGCTAGCTGACACCTGCTTGTCAAGGGATTGCCGACTTCGTCACGCTCTCGTCATCGACGAAAACGGTCTCGAAATCAGAGCCCGGCTCACCGACGACGAAAGTTCGTTTCGCGGTGCCCGAGCCCAACGTCTCGATCTTCATGTGAAAATGCGGCTTGTCGTAATCGGCGATCTCGATTCGGAGATCGAGCAAGAGGTCTCCATCGGAGGGACGTTTCTCGAAAGTAACTTCGATGACGTTCTCACCTTCGAGCAAGCTGAAGAAATGAGCCATGTCGTCGGGGGCCTGGCTCCGCATCGAATGGTCCTGGCTGAAGAGGCGAATCGACTGGCTCGCGCCGCCAACCAGATTGGTTAGCACGTTCCCGTTCAGGGTGACCCGAGTATCGTGTGCATAGGCGGTGAGGGTTGCGGTTGCGCTCAACTCCCCGGCGGAGACAGCGGTGAGTCCACAGGTGAGCATGCCGAAGAAGCTTCCCAGAGTTCTCGAACGCATCGATAAACCTCCTGCCGCGGCTCGGTGGACTGCCCACCGGCCCGCTTCGGGTAAGAAACGGATTGATCTGGAACTCCATAGATTCTACCTCATGTCGACTCGTCTCTGATGCTCAATGCCGTGGCGGGACCCGTAATCGCTCGTGCCGCCACGGCTCGGGCTGCTTACGGCGCGGCAGGCGCTCTGGGCTCGCTCCGCTCGCGCAGGCTGGACTGTACTTTTTCATCAGCCTGCCAGCGGCGTTCCGCCGGTGCGGAGGGTCCGAGTGCGGCGATAGACCCCTTTGCTGTACACTCCGCGCGTGTTCTCCGTCGTCGTGCCGCTCCGTGACGAGGTGGGCAACGTGCGCCCGCTCGTCGAGGAGATCTACCGAGTGCTCCCTCAGTATCGATTCGAGCTCATCTGCGTCGATGATGGTAGCCGCGATGCGACCCGCTCGATCCTGGAGGACCTGAGCGCCGGTTTCCCCAATCTCAGAATTCTTCGGCACGACAGCGGATACGGCCAGAGCGCCGCGCTCGCGACGGGAGTGCGGGCCGCCCGGGCCACGTGGGTCGTCACGATGGACGGGGACGGGCAGAACGATCCTTCCGACATTCCCCGGCTCTTCGACGCCTTGCACCAGTCTCCTCCGCCCACGATGGTCGTCGGGTGGCGTCGACGACGGAACGATCCCTGGCTCAAGCGCGCCGCTTCCCGGGTGGCGAACCTCGCCTACCGCTGGGTTCTGGGAGACGCAACGCCGGACGTTGGCTGCGGTCTGAAGCTTCTCCGGCGCGAGGATTTTCTCGAGCTTCCCTATTTCGATCACATGCACCGTTTCCTGCCCGCCCTCATGGTGGGCCGGGGTGGGCGGGTGGTCTCCGTGGAAGTGAACCATAGGCCGCGGCAGTCGGGCTCGTCGAAGTACGGGGTTCAGGATCGGCTTTGGGTCGGGATTGTCGATCTCCTGGGCGTGCGTTGGCTGAATCGAAGAGGGGGGCTGCACGTCGCGGTTTCCGAGCCGGTGGAATCGGCGCGGGACGCGTGGCAGGCGTCCGACCCCGAAGGACATCATGTGAGTCTGTCGGCGAAGAGCCAATGAGGCTGCCTTCCGCTAAGACGCTTCTCGCTTTCGGGTTCGCGGCGGGACTGATGTTCGGCCGGCTAGGGGAGCTCCCTCTCGTCGACCCGGACGAGGGGCGAAACGCCGAAGTCGCCCGCGAGATGGGGGCTTCGGGAAGCCTGCTCGTCCCCACGTATAACGGCATGCCCTACCTGGACAAGCCGGCTCTGTACTTCCTGTTCGTCGCCGCCTCGTTCGCCGGTTTTGGCCATTCCGAGCTCGCGGCGCGGCTGCCGTCGACCCTGTTCGCGATGGCTCTGCTCGTGGTCGTCTATCGCTTCGCTCGCCGCGAGTACGGCGAGCGCGCCGCGGGACTCGCCGTCGTGATAGCGGCATCGATGCCGCTCTTTCTGGCGTTCGGGCGGATCGTCATGTTCGACATGCCTCTCACCTTTTTCCTATGTGCGGCCATCGTCTGCGGTTACCGTGCCGAGGAGACGGATGGAGCGCGGAGACGACGCTGGTACCAGGCGGGAGCCGCGCTTTCCGCGGGGGCGACGCTCGTCAAAGGTCCGGTGGGTTTCATCCTGCCGTTTCTGGTGCTGTCGAGCTTTGCCGTCGTGGAACGCCGAAAAGGAGTCATGAGACGACTCCTCGCCCCCTCGAACCTGGCGATATTCATGGCGCTCGTTCTCCCGTGGTTCGTCGGGTTGAGCCTTTCGAGGCCTGATTTCCCCTACTACGGTCTGGTGAAGGAGAGCCTCGAGCGCTTCACGACGCCCGCGTATCAGCGGACCGGCCCCGTCTACTACTTCGTTCCCGTTCTCCTTGCTGCCTGCTTCACCTGGAGCTGCCTTTTTCCGGGAGGTGCGGTGCTCGCCTGGCGACGCCGCGCGAGCTTTAGACGAGCGGACCGGTTCCTGATCGTCTGGGCCCTGGTGGTGACGCTCTTCTTCTCGATTTCTCAGTCCAAGCTTCCTGGTTACGTCCTTCCAGCGGCGGTTGCGTTGGCGATGCTGCTCGCCCGTCTCTTCGATGGGGCTCTCGACCGCCCCCGAAGTGACTCCGCGCGGGTCGTTCGATGGGGGATGGCGGTGCTCCTGGTCGCGAGCACGACGACGGGTATGGCTGTTTTTCTAGACGCGCGGTCGCCGGACCCGCTGTTTTCCTACTTCGGCGAGCCCGGCCACGATTATCTGAGGGCCAGGGCGTACTTGCCCGAGCTCCTTCCTACCTTCGTTCTGCTAGCGATCGCTTCCGCCGTGGCACTCGCCGTCCGGAGGACCCGGTTCTCTCTCGGCGTTTTCTCGATGTTCCCCGTCTGCCTACTGACCGTTTCGTTCAGCGGGCTCGAGAGCTACGCCTTCGCCGCCTCTTCGGCCGGCCTCGCCGAGAGGGTCCGCTCGCTCGATGCCGATGCACGAGTCGGCTGCCTCGAGTGTTACCCGACGGGCCTGGCGTTCTATTTGCGCCAGCCCCTGTTCGTGGTGACGGCCGACGGTCGCGAAACCACGAGCAACTACATCCCCTTCTACCTCGCTCGTGAGGCCGAGTGGCCCTGTGAGGCGGTTCCCGTATCTCGGCTCGCCGGCTGGCTGGACGCGCGAAAGAGCGAGACGCTCCTTCTGGCTCGCAGGGACCGCTGGCCAGTTCTATGGCGGCTGGCAGAGGCGAGAGGTCTGGACGTGGTCACCCTGGGTCCCGAGTGGCGAGGGCTTCTCGTGCCACCTCCTTCTCCCTGAGCGATTTTCATGTGCGGTATCTGCGGCGTCGTGCGCTGGGACGGCGTGACCCAGACGCACGTCCAGCGAGCGCTCGCGATGCGAGGCTTGCTCGAGCACCGTGGCCCGGACGACAAAGGTGCAGAGGCGGACGAGCGAGCGGCGCTGGCCGCGACGCGGCTATCGATCCGCGGCTCGGAAGCAGGCCATCAACCTCTTCGCAATCCCGCGACGGGCGTAATGGCGTCGTGCAACGGCGAGATCGACAACCATCGTGACCTCAGGCGCTGGCTCGAGGCCCGCGGGCACGAGGTTGCGACCGGGAGCGACATGGCGATCCTCCCCTATCTCTACGAGGAGCACGGCGAGCGTTTCGTCGAGGAGCTCGAAGGTCCATTTGCCCTCGCCCTGTGGGATCCGCGCTCGGGCTTGCTGCTCCTCGCGCGCGACCGGGCGGGGGAGCGCCCGCTGTTCTATATCGAGAGGGACGACGAGGTCGTCTTCGCCACCGAGCTCTCGGCGCTGGCGCTCGACTCGGGAAAGGGATGCTGTCTCGACGAGCGGGCTCTCCGTCACTACCTTCGTTTCGGCCGTTTCCCCGCGCCGCTCAGCCCCGTACCCGCTATCCGGAAGGTCGCTCCCGCGGAAATCGTGTGCTTCCGGGAGAAGTCGGTCGAGCGACGGCAATACTGGCGCTGGTCGATGGGCACGCTTCCCAAGCGGGAGCCGAGCCTCGAGGCGTTCGATCGCGTGTTTCGAGAAGCGGTGGCGCGGCAGACGGACTGTGACGTGCCGTTCGGGATGTTCCTCAGCGGGGGAGTGGACTCCTCGCTGGTCGCCGCCGTGGCTCGAGAAATCCACCCGGAGAGAAGGCTTCCGGCCTACACGCTCCGATTTGGCGAAGCCTCGTATGACGAAGGGCCGGCGGCGGCCTCCGTCGCCGAACGGCTCGGTCTCACGAACGAGACCGTCTGGGTCAGGGCAGAGGACTTCCCTCCGAAGATCCGTGAGCTGGTCCGGCTCACGGGCGAGCCTCTCGGTGACCCGGCCTGGGTCCCGACGGCCCTCCTGGCGCAGCGCGCCGCGAAGGACGTCAAGGTGGTCCTCGTCGGCGAGGGCGGGGACGAGGTTTTCGGCGGCTATCCGACCTATGTGGGCGCGAGGCTCGCGAAGGTCTATGAACGGTTGCCCTCGCCGATTCGTCGCGCCTTCTCCCGATTGGTTCGTCGCTGGCCGCCGAGCGATCGGAAAGTCGCCCTGTCGTTCCTGCTGAAGCGTTTCGTCGAGGGAAGCGGCATCGAGCCGCTCGCCCGTCATCTCCTCTGGACCTCGGTCATTCCTCCCGCTGTGCTCGAACGCCTAGGGTGCCAGCCGTCCGGTCTCGATTCGGATCTCGATCGTGCC
>DASPGQ010000376.1 GCA_035620555.1 Vicinamibacteria bacterium | reverse complement strand
TCTTTCGGCGCCCGGAGGGAGCGTCTGCCTGCTGCACGTGATCGAGACGATTCCCGGCATGAGTGTCGACGAGCAGAGTGCGTTCTACAGCAAGCTGGAGGAGAGGGCTTCGGCGCATCTCGGCGAGCTCGGCAAGATGCTGGACGAGAAGCGGGTTCGGTGGACCGCGGAGGTGGCCTACGGCCCACGCGCCAAGACCATTCTCGACGAGGCGGAGAAGCTCGATGCTGGCCTCATCGTCATCCAATCGCATCGTGTCGGGGACGAAGCCCCGTCGGAAGGGTGGGGTACCCTGAGCTATCAGATCGGCATCTTCGCACGCTGTTCCGTTCTGCTCGTCAAGTGACGAAGGAGGTTAACGATGAGCAGCATCAGCCATTTCCTTCTTCATACTCTTGTCGGCCGGGTCACGTTGATCATCCTGTTCCTGGTGCTCTCGTTGCTCATCGCCAGTCTGGCCGGTTGGCTTCCCGAGCTGTCGTGACGTCGTGAGTAGGAGAGTGATCATGCGACACCATTCCTTCATTGCCGTCCTTATTCTGATGGGTGTTTCGTTCGGTTGTCAGGAGACGGGTGCTCCACGCGGCTTTGCGCTGCCTGAAGGCGACGCTCAGCAGGGCCGAGTGGCGTTCGAGGTGCTCAAATGCTTCACCTGCCACGAGGTGGCGGGATTGGAGGATGACCTTCCCCGCCCCACGGCGACGCCGGTCGTGGACGTGAAGCTCGGTGGTATCGCCATGCGAGAACCGACGGACGGCGAGCTCGTGACATCCATCGCGAACCCCTCGCACAGCATCTACCCCGCGGGAGAGGAAGAACGCATCATGAGCGGCGAGGGCTCGCGCATGGCTAATTTCAACGAGGTCATGACGGTACAGCAGCTCATCGACCTCGTTGCGTTTCTCCATGAGCGGTATACGACCACAGAGCAGAGCGGCTCGTAGCTTCGTGTGAAATGCTCCGATCTTTCCGGTAGGATCCGGGCCTTGCGCGTTTATTGAGCGCGCATTCTTTGCAAGGCCGGTGTGTGGAGTTGCTGTTTCGAAGCGCATTGCTTTGTCTTTTGTTGATCGCAGCCAGTGTGGGGTGCTCGATCCGGAAGTACGCCATCAACCAGATTGGCGACGTTCTTGCCTCGGGCGGATCCATCTACGAGAGCGATGAAGACATCGAGTTCGTGGGGGATGCGCTCCCGTTCTCGCTCAAGCTCGTGGAAAGCCTCATCGAGGAATCCCCGGAGCATCGCGGACTGCTGCTCGGCGCCGCCAACGGTTTCTGTGTCTATTCCTATGTCTATGTGCATTTCGATGCCGAGGTCATGGCCAACGAGAGTCTCGAGCGAGCGAGAGCTCTTCGAGAGCGGGCGCGCCGTTTCTATCTTCGTGCCCATCGTTACGGGTTGCGGGGGTTGGATCTGCTCTATCCGGGATTCAGCACGACCCTGCCGCGCGACCCCGAAGCCGCCGTGAGCATGGTCGAGACCGGGAAGGCGAAGGATGTCCTCCCCTACCTCTACTGGAGCGCCGCGTCTCTCGGCCTCGCGATCTCGGTGGCCAAGAACGACGCATCGATGCTGGCACGCATACCGGAGGTCGAAGCGCTCCTTGGGCGGGCGATGGAGCTCGACGAGACTTATGAAGAGGGGGCGCTTCACGAGTTCCAGATCACGCTCGCCGGGGCCAAGCCGGGCCGTATCGACGTCGACGCGGTTCGCGCCCACTATGAGAGAGCGCTCGAGCTTTCGAGCGGCAAGCGGGCGAGTCTGCATCTCGCCTACGCCGAGACCGTCTCCGTTCCCGCGCAGAACGCGAACGAATTTCGAGAGCTCGTCAACGTGGCTCTTGCCGTCGATCCCGATGCCTACCCGAGCCTGCGTCTTGCGAATCTCGTCGCTCGGCGGCGGGCGGAGTGGTTGCTGGAGCAGATCGAAGTGCTCTTTCTCGAACCTGACGGAGACAGTCTATGAAGGTGAAATCGCTCCCCATGGTCCTTTGGTTGCTGGCCCTCCCATTTTCGAGCCCGGCGGAGGGAGAAATCGTGATCAAGCTCGGGACCATCGCTCCCGAAGGCTCGACGTGGCACGACGTTCTCCTGAAAATGCGCGAGGAATGGCGCCGCCTCTCCGACGGGAGCGTGGAGCTCAGGATCTACGCCGGCGGGGTCCTCGGTGACGAGGGCGAGATGGTGCGGAAGGTGCAACGCCGCAGTCTGGACGCCGTCGCCGTCTCGGGGCCGGGCCTTTCGCGCATCGACGACGGGGTCGACTGCCTGCATTATCCTATGTTCTTCGAGTCCTACGAGGAGCTGGACTATGTGCGCGATCGCCTCGCGCCGAAGCTCGAAGCGAGGATCGAGGCGCGGAATTTCAAAGTCCTCAACTGGAGCGATGCCGGGTGGGTCTATTTCTTCACCCGTGAGCCGGCGCGTACACCAGGCGACGTTCGCCGAATGAAGCTCTGGACTTCCGCGGGCGACCCCGACACCGAGAAGGCCTTCAAGGACCTCGGCTTCCAGGTGGTGCCGCTTCCGACGACGGACATGCTGACCTCGCTCCAGACGGGGCTCATCGACGCATTCGACGTGCCGCCTCTGTTCGCCCTCCTCGACCGAAGCTATCAAGTGGCGAACCATATGATCGACCTGAAGTGGGCTCCGGTCGTCGCTGCCACGGTCGTGAGCACCAGGTCGTGGGACCAGATTCCGTCGGAGCTTCGGCCGAAGCTTCTCGAAGTCTCTCGTAAGGCGGGCGAGGAGCTCCGGGCCGAGATCCGCAAGGCCCACGAGGACGCGATCGCCGAGATGAAGAGCCGCGGTCTCGTCGTGGTCGAGCTCGACGACAGAGCGCGCGACCTGTGGCGCGCCGAGGTGGAAGCGGCGATGCCCACGCTGCGCGAGCTGCTCGGGCCACCGGAGCTGCACGAGGAGGCGAAGCGATATCGTGACGAGTACCGCAGCTCCAACTCGCGCTGAGCGGCATCCCGCAGAAACGCGAGTCGAGAACGCTATCGCGACTGCCGTTCTCGGCGTCATGACGGTCCTGCCGCTCGCCGAGATCGTCGGACGCAGGCTGGGTGGCGGCGTGCCCGGCTCCGCTCCTCTGGTTCAGCACATGACTCTATGGGCGACGTTCTTCGGCGGAGCCCTTGCGGCACGCTCCGATCGTTTGCTGGCGGTCTCCCTCACGAGATTCCTGCCCGAGCGCTGGCAACGGCGGGCTCGTATGTTGACGGCCCTTCTGTCGTCGGCGATCACGAGCCTGTTGTTTATCGCGAGCGTCGAACTGGTTCGCCTCGATCGGGAGTACGGGGACGTCGTTGCCTGGGGAATCCCGCTCTGGGTGTTCTCGATGGTCATGCCGCTCGGCTTCGCCGCGATTGCCGGACGACTCGTCTGGAAGGCGTCGCAATCGTGGCGTGGCCGAGCCATCGCCGCGCTCGGTCTTCTCGCTCCCCTCGCGTTTGGCGTTCTGGATACCCTCCCGAGCGCGCCGTTTCTGGCTCCTCTGATCTTCGCCATCCTCGCGGGAACGGCACTCGGCATGCCCCTCTTCGCTGCGATCGGCGGCCTGGCCATGCTCTTCTTCTGGGTGGATGGGACTCCCATCTCGGCCGTTCCCGGCGAGACCTATCGATTGAGCACTTCGGCGGCGCTTCCCGCGATCCCGCTCTTCACCCTCGGCGGGTATCTTCTTGCCGGAGGCGGCTCGAGCGGGCGGCTCATGCGTCTCTTCACCGCGCTCTTCGGCTGGATGCCCGGCGGTATCGCGGTCGTCTCGGTGGTGGTTCTCGCCTTCTTTACCCCTCTGACCGGAGCCTCAGGCGTCACCATCTTGTCGATGGGTGGACTCCTTCTCCCCGTACTGGTGAAGGCGTCCTATCCCGAGGACACGTCCGTGGGACTCGTGACGGTCTCGGGTTCGATCGGACTCTTGCTGCCACCGAGCCTCCCGGTAATCCTCTATGCCTTCTATGCCGAGCTCATGATCGAAGAGCTGTTCGTCGGGGGGCTCGTCCCTGGCTTGCTGCTCATCGCCGTCGTCGCGGGATGGGGTGCGTTCCGAGGTGTGAGGAGCGGCTCGGCGAGAACGCCGTTCAGCGGTCGCGAGGCCGGTGCCGCCGTGTGGGAGGCCAAATGGGAGCTGCTCTTGCCCGTGATCCTGCTCGGCGGGATTTTTGCCGGCTTCACGACGCTCGTAGAGGCGGCCGCCCTGATCGTCGTCTACGCCATCCTCGTCGAATGTGTCCTGTTCCGGGATTTGAGCGTCAGGCGAGATCTCCCGCGCCTCTTCGTGGAGAGCGCCACGCTCGTGGGTGGCTTCATGATCATTCTCGGTGTGGCGCTCGGGCTTACGAGCTACTTCATTCTCGCCGAAGTGCCGATGCACCTTCTGAATTGGGTGAAGCTTCACATCGAATCGCCCATTCTGTTCCTTTTCGCGCTGAACGTCCTCCTGATCGTCGCCGGGGCCCTCATGGACATCTACTCGGCGATTCTCGTCATCGTGCCGCTGATCACGCCTATGGCCGCCATCTACGGCATCGACCCAGTGCACCTCGGGATCATCTTTCTCGCCAACATGGAGCTCGGCTACCTCATGCCTCCAATGGGTGAGAACCTGTTTCTTTCCGCCTATCGCTTCGATCGGCCGCTGACGCGAATCTATCGTTCGACGCTTCCGTTCGTGGTCATTCTGTTCGTCGCCGTCCTACTCATCACCTATGTTCCCGGCCTGACTCTTTGGCTCGTCGAGTGGTGGCGGGCGTGATCCGGGAAAGTTCCCCTTGAAGCCCCGGCATCTCGGCTAAAAGACGGGCGAGCGGAACCTCTCGTCCTTCCGTGTCGAGGGCGAGGTGCGCGCCATCGTCACGGACAAGGACCACGGCGCGCGGCCTCTTGCTTGCGTAGAGATAGCTCGAGGTTTCGATCGGGGACGAGCCGGTGACCGTGAGCTCGACAGGGACGAGAGTCCATGCACCCACCCGCCGGTTTCGACCCAGACCGAGCTTTCGCACTTCAAGCCCGTGCCGCGAGAATCGCTCTCACTGTTGCCGGAGAAGCGGCAAAGAGCAAAACCGGTCCGACGATCCTGAAAGGAACGATCCGGAGATCTCCCCGAACGTGAAAGAAGAACACCTGCTCGACGAAGTTTGGCTCGATGTCGATGCGAACGCGCGACACGGACTGGAGGTAGCGGGCGAGGGGGAACAAGAACGCGAGGAGACGGCCGGTGTCCGCCGGGTCGTCGAGTCCGGTGCGGGCCCAGAGCTCCGCTCGTCTCAAATCGATGCCGGAGACGATCCGTCGAACAAGACGCACGACGGCGGGCAGGAATCCCCTAGTCCGCGCGATTCGCCAGACCCGCGAAGGCCCGCCGCGGCTACCCCCACCGGCCTTCGACCCAGGCGTTGCCGCCATCTCTGGCTGAGCCTCGCGCCCACCGGAGCCGAGGTCCACCGACACGAGACCGTAGAGCCAGGCGACACGAGCACGCACTCGCAGCTCGGGATCTCGTTTGGCCGCGAGCTCCAGATCGATGGGCGTCCAGAGGACGACGCCAAGGAAGACGACGAGCGCCGCCAACGCCGCGATCAGCATCGCTTCAGGACGTGGTGCGTTCTTCTTTCTTTTCGAGGGCCGTCCCGATGGCGCCGCCGATGGCTTCCAGGAAATTACCCGCCATGCCCCGGATCGGCTCGAGGCGCACTCCGTCCTTGTTGACGATGACCACGGCGACCGGCTTGATGCCACCCCCACCTCCGGTGCCGGAGCCGGCTCCCTCAGTGGCTTCTGCCTTCGGGGCTCTCCCGGATCCGCCGCCAGCGCCAAATCCGAAGCCGATACTGCTCAGCGGGATCAAAGTGTTGCCGTCGACTTCGATGGGCTCGCCCACGACGCTCCGGGTGCTCAGGACTTTCTCGATTTCCTCGAGCGTCGTCTTCAACAGATCCTTGACTTCATTCATGATGACTCCTTCGGCCTTCCGATGTGCACGAGACATGCCAGCCCGTTGAGGCCTGCCTGATGCTGTAATGACGCGGGGGGCGACGCAGGAGCGTATCGATCACCCGAGACGATGAGCCAAAAGCCCCACCGGGTTGGCCGAATAGACGCGCAGCTGCGTCAAGAACCTTCAACGGCGACGGGCTCGCGGAAGCCGAAAACGATATAGACGGTCGACGAAACCGCGCGTCCCTCGCGGCGTGCCGGACGGAACTTCCACTCCTGGGCCGCTTCGAGCGAAACGGTATCGAATCCGAATGCGCCGCGAACGATTCTGCTATCGGTGACGTTCCCCTCTTGGCCCACATCCACTTCGACGAGAACGACCTGACCGGTGTGCGAGGCGGCCGTCGGTGGATAGAGGGGGGTCGGGGTGAGGACGGGGAACGGCACCTCTTCGGAGGCCGAGGCGACATCTTCCGGAACCTCGCCGCGGGCGGGCGCATCATAAGAGGTCGGCGGGCGAAACAAACCGGCAACGAGGACTCGGGATTCGACGGGAACGAGCTCGTCTTTCCCCTCCGGTTTCGCTCGAGCCGGAGCGAAATGCCACCGGCCGACAGCATTCCCGAGAAGCTCGGCGTACGGTGGGGTCGATCTCAAGGTCGTGACGCTCCCGACCCGTCCGGATTCGTCGATGCGGAGCTCGAGCAACACCTGACCACCACCGGCAGTTTGTGGCTGGACCGTCTCCACCGGCAATGTTCCGCTGCGATAGTGCGCCGGTTCGAAATCCCTCTCCGTCCAGGCGAAAGCCATGGCGAAGAGGGCCATGCACCCTGCCTTGTGCAACATCGATGTCCTCCCGCTTCCAGTTGCCACGCCCTCAGCATTCCGACCTACACGGCGACGCAATACAGCCGGTACACGTGCACCCCCTTGGATTCGAAGGTCCCCGAGATCCCGGCGAGGAAGCACCGTTTGGCGCGAAAGGCTGGCTCGCCCACCAGGCGCACCATCTCTGCCTGATTCGCCATCATGCGCTCGTACCAAGCCGCCGTCGTCTTGGCGTAATCGGCTGATAGGTTGACGGCTCGCTGCACCTCGAAGCCGTTCCGTTCGAGCGCGCGCACGTGAGTTCCGAGGGTGAACCAGTGAAAGCCCGGCCACATGTAACGTTTGTTGAAGGCGAGCCCCACTTGAAGGTCATGGGGTGTAGAGTCATGGGCGACCATCAGAGCGTGATGCAGGTATCTTCCACCCGTTCTCATGCAGGCGCGGATCTTCCGCATGTAAGGCACGAGACCGCGCGGGCCGACGTGACTTACCATTCCCACGGAGGTCACGTGATCGAAAACGCGGGACTCCTGACGGTAGTCTCCCTCGTGAAGCTCCCACCGCTTTGGGTCGAAGCTCTCGAGCAGGCTCGATCCGAGCTTTGCTTGATTCGATGAGTGTGTCCAGCCCACGACCTTTCCGAACGGAGCGCCCTCGAGGGCAACCCTCAATTGGCCGCCATAGCCGCAGCCGACGTCGAGCAGGGTATCGCCCGGCTCCGGCGCGATGAAATCGACGGCGTCCTGGAATTTTCTCCACTGCGCCTTCTCCAGGGAGTCGAAGGTATCGCCTCGCCCCTTCCCCACACGGAGAAGCTCCTCCCGTTCGAAAGCCTGCGGGTGCTCGAACATCGCACAGGAATAAGCCAGGTAGGCCTTGTCGAGGTAGAGGTTGATGGCTTCCTGAGAAACGTCATAGTGCTTCTTCACGCTCAACCGTGCCCGAAGCTGATTCTGGAATCCGCTGCTTCTCAATACCGTCCGGAGGCCGTGGAAGAACTTCATGGGGAACACGCCCTCTCGTCGAATCTCGGAGAGGATGTAGAGATTGCCCTCTAGATCGACCTCGCCACGCAGAAAGCACTCGAGAAAACGGAAAGCGTCGAAAGCGAAAAGCTTCCTTCCGGCAAACTCGGTCTTTATGACGACCGTGAGCGGCTCGCCACACCAGTGCTCTCGCTCGCCTCCGACGCGGTAAGTGGCTCCCGTCCAATCTCGGATCCGGACGGGCCACCTTAGCCCTGAGAACCGAGTTTCCACCCTCTCGCGAAGTCTCTCGGCAAGGTCACGGCGTCGTAGGGCGCCAATCGGAAAACGCTGGATCCTTTGGGATTGACTCATGCTCCTCCCCCACGTCGATCATGCGTCGACGTTGCCCGTGTCCGGGTGCGCCACAGGCGATGAGAACGCAGGCAATGAGAGCGCAGGCGGACCGCGCATCGGTCGAAGATAACGGACGACGGCCCCGTCTGAGAACCGGGAGAACCCCTAGCCCACGGGGACAAATACCCTAGTCAGCAGGCTGATGAAAAAGTACAGTCCCGCCTGCCGAGCGGCGGCCAAAGCGTCTGCCGCGAGATCGGCGCGAAGCGCCGCAAAGGCCGAGCCGTGGCGGCCGGACGATCGCGGGTCCCGCCACGGCATTGAGTACTAGAGAGGGACCCAAGTGGATAGACGGCGCCTCGGTATCGTAAGATCGATGGCACCGAAATTGCTTCGAATCGAGCAAAGGAGATTCCCATGGAGGAAGAAGCCATGAAGAATGAGAGCGGAAATTTCTTGGTGGGCTTTTTCGTGGGCGTGGCCCTCGGGGGTATCGCGGCGTTGCTCCTCGCGCCGATGTCGGGGAAGAAACTTCGCCGGGATGTCAGTCGCGAGGGACGAAAGCTCGCTCACCGAGCCTCGGAAATGGTTGAGGAAATCCGAGACAAGGGCGCGGACGCGTACGAGAGGGCGAGAGAGCTCGTCGGCTGAGCCTCTGGAGCCGAGGGGCGCCGTGAGAATCGAGTACTGGATCGCCATCGCAATTCCGGTACTGTGCGGCCCTCGAGCCCAGGAAGGCCAGGATGAACGGCGCGATCAACGGGTGGCGATGGTGCACGATCAGATCGAAGAACGGGGGGTCACGGATGCGCGCGTAGTCGAAGCTCTGCGCGATGTGCCGCGACACTTGTTCGTGCCGGATGATCTGCGGGATGTGGCTTATGAGGATTACCCTCTACCCATCGGTTACGGTCAGACGATCTCGCAACCCTACATCGTAGGCGTCATGACGCAGCTTCTGGCGCCCGAACCGAAGCACAAGATTCTGGAGATTGGAACCGGGTCAGGCTATCAGGCGGCCGTTCTATCCATGCTGGTCGAGCACGTCTACACCATCGAGATCATCCCCGAGCTTGCCGAAGAAGCGAGGACGAGGCTTCGGGCGCTCGGTTACGACAATATCACCGTCATCACCGGTGATGGCTATCGAGGTCATCCGGATGACGCTCCGTTCGACGGCATCATCGTGACCGCGGCTCCGGAGGAGGTTCCGCGGCCACTCCTCGATCAGCTCCGCATTGGCGGGAGGTTGGTGATTCCCGTGGGCTCGGCTATCCAGGAGCTCGAAGTGATCGAGCGGACCGACAAAGGGTACGAGACTCGAACGGTCTTCCCGGTCCGGTTCGTTCCCATGACTGGCGAGGCAGAGAGGAAACGGCCTTTCGACTAGCCGTTCCGGAGAGGATGGCCGGCCCGGACTCGCAATCCTAGGCGCGCCTGCCGCGAACGGCTGCCGTCCGCACCAGCTCGGCCGCCAGCACCGCGCCGAGGGCCACCAGGGTCTGGGACGCTCCCACCGGCAGTTCGTATACGAAAGCGAAGGCATAGCCGACGAACCCGGCCGCAGCACCCAGCGTTGCCGCGACGGTCAGAGCCATCGGAACGTGGATGGAGACGCGAAGCGCCGCCATGGCGGGAAGAACGCTGAAAGCGAATACCGGTAGGGCGCCCAGAATCTGAGTGAAGAGAGAGATGGCGAGGGCGAGCGAAAGAAGAAGTGTGACTTCTAGAAGGCGCACCGGCAGGCCCCGAACGTAAGCCCCGTCAGGATCGAGGCTTACTTGCGAGAAGCCGCGAAGCCACCAAATGTGCAGTCCGAGCATGACGGCGGAGGCGATGACCACCGTGAGCAGATCTTCGGGAAGAATGGCGACGGCCGACCCGAACAGAATGGACTGGATTTCCTGGTTGCCCGAACTGATGCGAGTCCCGATTGCCAGCGTGCCTGCGGCTCCGAGGAGAAACGCGAAGCCGAGCCAGCTGTCACGCCGGGTCGAGGTGTCCTGGTGTGTGAGTGATAAGAGCGCCGCGGTTGCCAGGGTCACGACCAGCGTCGCCAACCGAGGCGAGGTGACGAGCATCACCGCCCCCCACTGTGCCTCGGCGAAGAGTGCGAGGGCCACGCCGAATCCCGCGCACTGAGACAGCGCGGCCGACAGAAATACCATCCGCCTCAGAACGACGTAAACCCCGAGGAAGCCGAGAACCGCTCCTACGAGGCTTCCGGCAAGGATGGGATCTCGAAACAGGTTCCATGACTCGAGGAAGGCGCCGAAACCGCCTTCTTCCGCCTGCACGTCAGCGACCGGTCCGAGGCGCGTCAGGTCGCGCGAATCCGTACGAGCCGATGGGACCGTGACGGGACAAGAATGGTGGCGCTCTCACGACCTCCTCGAAGGTGCCGGTGACCGCCGCCCCATCGTCACGATCGACGAAAATCGCGTGCGTCGCTCGACCCACGAAAACGTGCGTGCGGTGGCTGATGACGAGTAGCGTAACGCCACGCACGCGCCGGAGCTCGTCGAGCGTGTCGAAGATGGCCGCCTCGGTCACCGAGTCCACCGCGCTCGTCGGCTCGTCGAGGACCAGGACGTTGGGACTCGACACCAAAGCTCGCGCGAGCCGTACGCGGCCCTTCTGGCCTTCGCTGAGACTCGAGAACTGCTCATCGGCGAGCCGGTCGCACTTCGCTTCTGCGAGCGCTTCCTGTACGGAATCCGGATCGCGGTGGCCCCATCTCAGGAACGACCAGCCCCGATCGAGGCCGGCACGAACGAAATCGCGAACCCGGCTCGGCACGCTGGCGTCGAAGTCGCTCCACTGAGCGACATAGCTGAGGACCGTCTCTTCGTTCCATTCGATCTGGCCCCCCACGCGCGGAAGCAGGCCGAGAAGAGTTCGAAGCAGCGTCGTCTTGCCGCTCCCGTTGACACCCACGACGGCCCAGAAATCGCCGCGGCGCACGGTCACGTCGATAGGAGGCAGGATCGCGCGGCCTCGGTAGCCGACGAGAAGGCCGCGCGTCGTCAGGAACATAGTGGCCCCGGGACTCGACTTCAAAGCGAGAGGAGCGAAGGATCCATGTCGATGGAGTCAGCGACCGCCGCTCCAGAGCGGTCGACCGCTTTCATCACGAAGAACGACGGTCTCACCGCCGCAGTGCAGCTCTCTAGCCAACAACACGGAAGAGCTATCGATAGAAAGCTTGGATCCCGTGACCCGAAGATCGTCGCCCTCCTTGATCTGGCAGCCTTTGGACTCGAGAAAGCTCGAAGGTCCCAGGTGAATCTCGACGTCATGACCGCCAAGAAAAACATGCGTTCCGCCCTCGCAGCCGGCGCAGCCTGGCCGCTCCATCCGAACGAGCTCGTCGACGGTGCCTTCGAGCGTCAACTCGGTCGTCGCGTCATAGGCGGGGAGCTGCCCATGGTGATGAAGATGGTGGCCGCCGTGATGATGCTGTACCGCCCACCCGGGAGCGGAGAAGCCGACGAACAGAGCCGCCGATCCGAGAATCCGCATGAGCCTTGTCGTGTTTTTCATCGAGAACCTCCCGATATGAGAACTAGCCTTGCTAATGCTATGCCAGGCAGGCCGGCCGTGCGCAAATGTCGGATGCGGGGAGTGGCGGGAATATATGCAAAGCGGTCGATCGCGTCTCCACACCCATCTCGAGCGGGCAAATCACGCAATGAGGTCTCTCCCTCGTCCAGGAGAGTCCACCGTCGTCAACCTGCTCGGACTCGCGGCCATCGATGGTAAGATTACGGGCGCGCGCGGGGGGCGACCTGCAGATGAGAAAAGCTCGTATCCTGTTGGCCGACGACCACACGCTCGTTCTCGAGGGCATCAAGAAGCTTCTCGAGCCCCACTTCGAGCCCGCGGGCGCGGTCGAGGACGGCCGAGCTCTCCTCGAAGCGGTGAAAGAGCTCCGCCCCGACGTCGTGCTTCTGGATATTTCGATGCCCCTTTTGAACGGCATCGACGCCGCCCGGCAGATCCGTAAGAGCGTCCCTTCGGCCAAGATCGTCTTTCTCAGCATGCACGCCGACCCGGCCTATGTCAGCGAGGCCTTTCGCGCCGGAGGATCCGGCTACCTTCTCAAGCGCTCCGCCGGCTCCGAGCTCGTGTTCGCCATCGAGGAAGTCCTGAAGGGCCGTTTCTACGTCACGCCCGCGGTAGCGAAGGACGTGCTCAAGGATGTTTTCGAGGAAGTCGAGGCGAGCCGGAAGGAGCCGCCTTCGAGGACGCCTGGTCTCACGCCACGTCAACGAGAGGTTCTCCAGCTCGTGGCCGAAGGCAAGTCCATCAAGGAGATCGCGGCCATCCTCGACATTTCGATCAAGACCGTGGAGTTTCACAAATCGCGGATCATGGAGGAGCTCGACCTCCACACGACGGCAGAATTGACGAAGTATGCCGTGGCCCACGGCATCGCTTCCCTGTGATACTCGGGGCATTTCTTCGCTCTTCCCGGGATCCACCTAGTTCAAGGGGCACGATATCGCCAGTAGGGTGAACCGGTGGGCCGAATTCGGGTTCTGCATGTGGACGATCACGTTGCCTTCTCGGAGAAGCTCCACGAGATCCTGGAGTCTCACGTTGATTGGGTCGGGGCGGTTTACGAGGCCGACGGGGTGCTGACGAAGGTGATGGAGCTCGTTCCCGAGGTCGTCCTTCTCGACATCAGCATGCCGGGGAAGAACGGCTTCGCGCTGGCTCGGGAGATTCGAGCGTCGACCTCCGCGCGCGTCATCTTCGTGTCGGTGCAGGGTGATGCCGCCTATGTGGAGGAAGCCTTCCGTGCCGGCGCGTCCGGCTATGTGCTCAAGAGCTCCGTCGCCTCCGACATCTTGATTGCCGTTAGCGAGGTCCACGCGGGGCGCACGTTCGTTTCAAGTTCTTTGACTCGCCGACGGGGTCCTGGGGGCTTTTCCGGCGCAAACTAGGGACTCGCCCAGTTCCCTGTATCCGTCCCGTCGCGTTAAAGGTACGGGGGTTCACAACAGGATTCCAGGACCGGGGGGAAGGATTCTTTCCGTGAAGACGAGAGACGGCCGTGGCGGAAGCTCGGGCCCGTGGGCGATCATCCTCGCAGGCGGTGAGGGAGAGCGGACGAGACCCTTCATCGAGCGATGGCTCGGGTATCACAAGCCGAAGCAGTACTGCACGTTTGCGGGGAATCGGTCCCTGTTTCAGCAGACCGTCGATCGGGCGGATGCTCTGAGCCGTCCGGGACGAAGGATTGCGGTCGTCGCCCGTGAGCACGCGCTCGAAGCGCGGGCGCAGCTCGGAGATCGTCACCCGGGAATCCTGCTCGCTCAACCTTCGAATCGAGGAACGGCCCCAGGCATCCTCCTGGCATTGGCGCGCGTGCAGGCAGAGGATCCGAACGGCATCGTCATCATCTATCCCTCCGATCACTTCGTGCTTCCCGAGGACGAGTTTCTCGCGACGGTGAGGAGCGCCGTTGCCGCGGCCGAACGGCATGCGGACCGACTGGTGATCGTCGGTGTCGAGCCGGAAGGTCCCGAGCTCGACTACGGTTGGGTACAACCGGGACGGCGGCTCGACCTCGAGGAAGCGGATCTTTACGAGGTAAGCGCCTTCGTGGAGAAGCCGTCTGCCGAGAGAAGCGCGGCCATTCTCGCTCTAGGCGGCTTGTGGAACAGCATGGTTCTCGTTGGGAGGGTTGCCACTTTCTGGAGCCTGGCCTGGCGGCAAATCCCCGAGATCATGCCTTTCTACACGCTCCTCCGCGAGGCGGTCGGGAGACCCGCGGAGGCGGAGACCTTGAATTTCATCTACGAGATGATGCCCGGTCGGGATTTTTCGAGACACGTCCTCCAGAAGGCGCCCGGCGAGCTCGCGGTCCTGCCGCTCCGAGACGTGCTCTGGAGTGATTGGGGCAGGCCGGAGCGCATCGCCGACACGCTGCGGGCGATCGGTGCGCAGCCCGCCTTTTCCGAGGAGCACCTTCTCGTCAGCTGAATCGCGGTTACCACGTCGGGCGCTATCCGGTGGGGGAGATGGCGCACCAGTGCTGGCCTTCCGAGCTGGACGGCTCTGCAGCGGCGCCCACTGCATCGCATTGAGCCGGGTTGCTCGAAGATCCCACGTGGCACCGTGCTTGCACTGTGAACTGCCGAATCGTGTTGAGGAGGTGCTTCATGCACCCGCGGAAGGTATCGAGTGTTATCGTTCTGTCGGTTTCTCTTCTTGCGACGAGCATCGGATACGGCCAGACGGGCGAGACGGGAGGGGGATGGACCTCTCTCTCGTTCACCGGTGGACTATCGAGCGGCTCGTCAGATACTGGGGTTGCCGTCGGAGGCACGTTCATCTTCGAGCTGACGCCGAGGTTGGCTCTGGAGGCGGCTGGACAGTACCTGGACCGCGGCAGCGGAGCAGATGCGTTCGACTTGAGTGGAAACCTGCTCGTCAGCCTCGTTCCGTCGGATCGCAAGCTCGTTCCCTACGTGACCGCAGGGGGAGGTGTCTACCGGGCGTCCTATGACTTGAATCATCGCCGTTTTCTTGGCCCGATGGTGAGCGAGTTTGGACCCGGAGCGAACATCTGGCCGGGAATGATGGGTGCCGGGCCAGGATTCTTTGGCGGACCGAGCTTCGACGACATGCCGTTTCCCGAAGATATGCCCTATGGCGACTTCTTCGGTCAAATGCCCCACTTTTATGGGAATCGGCTCGGGAACCTGGTCGTGCCCGGTAACGGCCTTCTCGGCAATCGTTCGTTCACCGACCCCGCCCTCAACTTCGGCGGGGGAGTGAGAGTCGACGTCGGCCGGCACATCTTCATTCGCCCCGACGCCAGGGTCCTGGTGGCCCTCGCAGAGGGAGATACCTACTCTCTCGGCGTATTCACCCTCCACATCGGATATCGCTTCTGAAGGACGGGTGCCCGGGTCTTCATGATCCAGGGGGCGGCGTCGGATCGGGGGGAACGGTGACGCTGATGCGCGTCCCTTTACGCGGAGACGATCGAACGGAGAGCTGACCTCCGACCATCCGAACTCGTTCTTCCATGCTCACGATGCCGAGGGTCCGGCGATGGTTTCGAACCTCTTCCACGTCGAAGCCGACGCCGTGGTCTCGAATGGAAAGACGGGTCTGCCGTTTCGATCCCACGAGCCGGATCTCGACCTTGGTGCTTTGCGAGTGTTTGGCGATATTCGTCAGACTCTCCTGCACCACGCGATAGAAGCACGAGGCTAACGTCATCGACAACCGCGCGGGGAAATGTCTTTCGCGCAGGGAGACCGCGATCTCGTGGCGCTCGGTGAAGTCCCCGATGAGGGCACGCAGCGCGGCCGGCAGACCCAGGTCGTCGAGAATCGCCGGATGCAAGCGGTAGGCCATGCTGTGCACGTCGTCGGATAGCTTCGCCACCCGGGCGCGAAGCTCCTCGATCTTCGGTGACAGGGCAGCGGCGCTTTCCTTCTGGGAGAGCGTTTCCAGATCGACCGAGAGCATCGCCAGACGTTGATTGAGGTCGTCATGGAGCTCGCGGGAGATACGCCGCCGCTCCGATTCCTCCGCGGTCAGAAGTCGCGCCGACAGAGACCGCAGCTCTTCGCGGCTGCGCTCGAGGTCCGCTTCGGCCTTCTTGCGCCCGGTGACGTCGCGAATGATGCCGGTGAAGCGCTCTCCCGGATTGATTTCACTCACGGAGAGATGGATCGGAAACGTTGAACCGCCCTTCCTTTGGGCGACGACCTCGCGGCCGATACCGATGATCTTTGCCTCTCCGGTCGTCAGGTACCGTTCGATATAGGCGTCATGCTCGCTCCGATGAGGCTCGGGCATCAGTATGCTCACGTTTCGTCCGATCGCCTCGTCGGCGCTGTAGCCGAACATGTGCTCCGCCGCCCGGTTGAACCCGTCGATTTTGCCGTCTTGGTCGATCGTGATGATGGCGTCGGCGACGGTATCGAGAACCGATGCGAGACGATCGCGGCTCTCCTCGAGGGCCTGCATATCCGCCTTCTCGCTGGTCGTATCCACCGCCAGGGCGAAGTATCCAAGCACGCGCCCCCCGACGTCGACGTCCGGCACCAGAGTCACACGAAGCCAGACGGTCCGGCCACGGACCGGAAACTCGGCTTCGTAGCGTGCCTCTTGACCGGAAAGCGCTCGGGCAATGTGAGGCCTGGCAACGTCGTAGGCTTCTGTCCCGACGATTTCTTCGACGCTCTTTCCCACGATCGCCTCGGTGGGGATCCCGAAGAAGCTCTCGTGCATCTTGTTGACGAAGGTGTAACGCTCGTCGGAATCGACGTAAGCGAAGAATGCCGGGACGTTCTCGGCAAGGACGCGGAACCTGTGCTCGGTCGCATCGAGCTTGCGCCCTTGCTCGTCCTCGAGCGCCTTCCGAGCCGTGATGTCGACGAACGTGATGACGACGCCTTCGATACGGCTGTCTTGGGGGCGATAGGGAAGAATGCGACGGAGATACCAGCGCCCTTGCTCCGATCGAATCTCCTTCTCGCTCGGTGCGAGTTTCTCGATCACGGCCGAAGCGTCTTCGAAGAGTCTCTCGTCGGTGAACCGAAAGGAGAAATCCCGGAAAGGCCGTCCCACGTCCGAGGTGATGAGATTGAGGAGCTTCCCGATCGCGGGGGTGAAGCGGCGGATGTTCAACTCGGGGTCGAGGAAGACGGCGGCGACCTCGGTGCTGTCGAGCAAGTTATGTAATCCGCTGTTCGCCCGCTCCAGCTCGTCTACCTTGGCGTGAAGCTGACGGTTGATCCTCGCGAGCTCCTCGTTCTTCGACTGGAGTTCTCTAGGAGTTTCCCGGTCTTCTTTGGCTGACCGGAGCTCTTCACTCATCGACATCGCTTTTTGACGCGCCGCTGCGTCCGACGCTCTCGAGAAAATTGGCCGTAGGGGGCGCGTCGCCATCTTGCTATCGGATGCTTGCGAATGCAAGCTGGTCCGTTCAGCAGCACGCTCCGAGCCGTCCATCTTCTGCCAGGCCTTATGTCGCATCGATTATCCCGACATGAATGGGAAAGGGATCATCGATTGCAGAAGCTTCACATCTTGCTTGCAGAAGATCATACTGAGGTCTTTCGCTGCGGTGCGGCCGGATATATGCTCAAGAGCTCGAGTGCGGGAGAGCTCGAGGAGGCGATTCTCGAAGGCGCTAAAGAAAGAGTATGCGTCTCGAGGAGGCTTCGCGACAACCAAGGGGGGAGGGAGAGAAGCATGGAAGCCGAAGAACGGAAACTGCTGAAGAGGCTGGTCGAGAGCTGTGAAGGCATCGAGATGCTCCTCGCCATGTGGATCGAACGATCGGTTCCTGCCGGGGAGATCTGGGTCGAGGAAGGACCGGAGCCTTCGACCTCGAAGAGACCGTGGCGCGTGCCGGTCGAATAGCGGACGACAGGCCCTGGGGCTAATACGGTGGGGAACTAGGGATACACCGAGTTCCTTCGTCGGCGAGCCTGCCCTTATCTTGCTCGCATGGTGACGGCCGGTGTTATCGTATGCGACCAGCCACCGACCAGGTTCGTGTGTTCCGGGATCGCGAGCACGCGGGAGTCGCGCTCTCCTAGCTCCTCGCTGGCTTCCGGAGCACGGGCGCCATCGTCCTCGGCATTGCTGCGGGCGGGAAATCATGAGCTCAGAAAGGAGTGGGCCTGACGGCCTTTGAAGAAAATGGACTGGAAGGAAGCAAAACCGCAGTTGAATGAGCTTGCCGGCAAAGCGCGGAATCAGGGCGAAGTCGGTCGACTCGTCTCCGATTCCGTGAAGGTCATAGACGAGCAGCTCGACCACCTTCACACGAGCCTGGCTCATATCGTGGAACGCCTCGACGGGCTCACGGGCCAGCTCGCCCGGCTCGAGGGGCGGGTGCACGAGGACGTGGAGTAGAGACCGAAGGAGGATCGTCGTGCAAGTCGGAAGAATCATGAGCCGTGAAATCGCTTCGCTTCCCCGGGAGGGAACCCTTCTCGAGGCGGCGAAGCTGATGAATGAGAAGAACGTGGGATGCGTTCTGGTGCTGGATTCTGAAGAGAGACCCGTCGGCATCGTGACCGACCGGGATCTCGTGGTGCGGGGCGTCGCGAAGGGCCACGAGGTGGCCGATGCAACTGTTGGGTCCATCATGAGCGCTCATCCTTTCACCGCCCGTCGTGACGAGCCCATCATGCTCGTCGCCCGCAAGATGGCCGACAAGGGGATCCGTCGCGTACCCGTCGTAGACGAAGAAGGCTCCGTCGTGGGGCTCGTTTCGGTGGATGATCTGCTCACCGTTTTCATCAGCGAGCTTTCGAACGTCGCCGCCGCCATCGTCGGCTCCTCGAAGCTCATCAGCTGACGGGCCGGGCGACGGGAGCCGTCTGCATGCGCGACTGGAACGTCGTCGCTACGACGCGCGACGGGACATTTCGACGTGCCCGTGAGCTTCTCTCCCCTGCGGGAAGCGTTTCGCGCACGCAGTTTTATAACGTGATGGTCATGAGGGTTCCAGAGGTGGAGGGTTTTCTCGATTGGCTAGTAGGGGAGTGGTCGAAGGGGCCTCGGTTCCCCGATACCATCGCTCACGTCAGACCCGCCCGCCAGGCGTTCGTTTTCCACTCTCCTGAGGAGTTCGAAGCCAAGGCGCGGGAGCTCGTCCTTTCCTGGGCCCCGAAGCTCGCCGGCAAAGCCTTTCATGTGAGGCTTCATCGGCGCGGTTTCAAAGGGCGCTTGTCGACTCCGGAAGAGGAGCGATTCCTGGACGAGGTGCTGCTCGAGAGGCTCTCCAGCAACGGAACGCCGGCGCGCGTCACGTTCGACAACCCGGACACGATTCTCGCCATCGACACAGTGGGCGAGCGTGCAGGCCTCGGCCTCTGGACCAGCGAGGAGCGGAGGCGGTTCGTCTTCCTGGGAGTCGATTGAATCCGGAGGTAGCGAGCTCGATCGGACCTCGAAGAATCAGTGGACCGGCTCGGGCCGTACGTACTCGGTGCGCGAGTGCAGAAACGCCACGAGGTCGACGAGCTGCCGGACCGTCATGACGTCGCTGTAGTCCGCCATTCTCGACCCGCTTCCGCTCTTGATGAGCTCCTCGGGGTAGCCACGGGGGAACTTGTGATCGGGGTTGATGATGGACGTCACGAAGCGGCCGTCGGTAGGCTGATAATCGACCCTTCCCCCGAGTGCGACGGGGACGGGCGGATCGGCGACCGGAGGAGGAAGATCGAGTCCCTGGACCTGATGGCAAGCGTTGCATCTGAGCTCGAGGAAAGCTGCCTCTCCGGCCTCGACGTCTCCATCGGGAAGACGAAAGCCGGCCGGCGACCTTTCCGGAGGACCGCACGCGGCGAGACCCACGAAGAGTCCCACGATGACCGCAGCGGGCAATCGTTTGCGCATTTTTCCACCTCGTCTCGAACGGCACCACATCGTAGTCGCATGGAACGGCGTTTGGATACTAGGCTCCTCCCTAGCTCCAAAGGCAAAAAACCCGAGTCGTCATCGACTGGGTCGAGCGCAATCCGAACCTTCGATACGCGAGCGAGCGGCATCGTGAAGTGGAGGGAGAGAGGCGGAAGGCTACGTCGCCCTGGCGGCGCGGCTCATTGCCGAATCTCCCGAGCGGTCCGCTCACCCATCCAGGAGCTCGACGATCGATCCGCCTCGGTGAATTCTCGCGATCGCCTCCGCGAAGAGCGTTCCGGCGTCGAGAACGTGGATCCTTTCCACCCGAACCGACGGATGGAGTCGGAACGGCGGGACCGTATCCGTTATGACTACCTGCTCCAGAGCCGGATCGCCGAGGACGCGATTCGCGTCACCAGCGAAGATGCCGTGGGTCGCCGCCGCGAGGACTCTCGCGGCTCCGAGCTCACGGCAGGCTTTCGCGGCACGAGCCAGAGTCGTTCCCGTACCGATCAAGTCGTCCAGGATGATGACGGCGCGACCCGCGACTCTACCCACGAGCGTCTCTCCGCTCACGACCCCGCCGCTACGGTGCTTTTCCATGAACGCGCTCGATATGTCCTTGTGGACAACGCGTTCCAGATGCCGACGGAAGAGCTCGGCACGCTTGACGCCTCCCGCGTCGGGTGAAACAACAACGAGCTCCTCCTTGCCGAGAAACGAAGCGAAATACTCGACGAAGAGCGGTCTGGCCTCGAGGTGATCCGTTCGGCAGCGAAAGGCGTTCTGGAAAGCGGCCAGATTGTGGACGTCCATGACGATGATTCGGTCGATCCCCACGGCCTCGAAGAGCGCGGCGACGTATCGTGTGGTGACCGGGTCGCGGGGTTTCGTCTTCCGATCTTTTCTCGCGTAGGCCAGATAGGGAACGACGGCGGTGACGCGGCCCGCGGAAGCGTCGCGAAGGGCCCCGAGGAAAAAGAGCAGACGCACGAGCTTGTCGTTGGCACTCTCCTTCTCGTCGGCGTAGAGAGAGTGAATGACGAAGACGTCGTCTCCTCGAACGCTCGCCAGCGGCCGGGACTTGTGCTCGCCATCCTCGAAAACTCGTTCCTCGTGAGGGGAGAGAGGAATGCCGAGCTTGGCCGAGATTCTCTCACCGAGCTCTCGGCTGGCCTCGAGGGCGAAGAGCCGCAGCTCGGTCACGGATCGACCTCGATTCCGGCGCTCGCGCGGGCGACGATCTCGAGCAATCCGTTCGCGGCCCCGCCGAAAGGCATGCGGATGGCGGTCACCTCCACGCCGTAAGGAATGGGCTCGCTTCGCAGGCTCCGTACGTCGCCGCCCGCTTCCCGGAGAATCACCTCGGGCGCGCACAGATCCCAAAAATGACACTTGCCCGAGAAATTCAGGTAGAGATCGGCCTGTCCCTCGGCGATCTTCGCGAGCTTCAGGCCGAGTGAGCCGAGACGATACGTCTTCTGGATGCCGAGCTTCTCCGCCACGCGAGCGACCTTCGGGCTCGGATGGCTTCGGGACTGGATGAGGACGGCGGTCTCGGGATCATGGATCTCGTTTACCTGGAGGGCGACATCCACCGATCCCGGCTCCGACCGTCTGAAGGCTCCCCCGCGTGTGGTGGCGTGATAGAGCTCCCCGGTCACGGGCCGATGGACGACGCCGAGAACGGGTCGCTGGAATTGAGCGAGCCCGATGAGAATCGACCACTCATCGTTCCCGCTGATCAGCTCCATCGTCCCGTCGATGGGATCGATGTACCAGATTCGAGCCGAGGGGTCGGTCGCGGGCACCGGTGATTCTTCGGACACGACCAAGTCTTCGGGAAACTGTCGGCGAAGCCCCTCCCTGAAAAAACGGTCGAGCTCGCGGTCGACCTCGGTGACCGGGCCGAACCCTTCGCCCTTGCCCTCCACTTTCAGCGGTTGCCCGGCCAGGGAAAGGGCCCGTCCTCCCGCCTCGTAGGCCAGTCGGATTGCCGTATCCTGCTCCGCGTCGAACATGAATCCAGTTGCTCTCCTCGGGCGACCTCGGGATCGGTCAGATTCACGAACCCATCGAGGGCCGGAACGGGCTAATCATTTCCCGGTGATCGCTTTCGTCGCTTGCTTCAATCCTTCCACCGCTTCGGCTAGGGCTTCCCTGGCCCGCTCGAAAGCTTCGCGAGCGTCCTCACCCGAACCTCTGAGCTCGGAAACAGTGTGCGAGGCTGTCTCCCGCAGTTTTTCTCTTCCTTCGGTGAAGCCGCGCCGAAGCTCGGCACCCGACCTCGGCGCGAGGAGGATCGCCAACATCGACCCCATGGCCGCGCCGATGAAGAAGCCGGCGACGAAGTTGCTGCAACCTGTTCGATCCGTCATGAAACTGCTCCCTCTAATCTGCGGAGGCGATTCGGTTGAGATGCGCGGGCTCTCCGCAGGTGGAGTTTATCGCTTCCTGAGCCGACCATTGGCCAGGGTCTTACTGTATCCGTTCGGCAGATTTCTACCGTTCGACGGGAGGTCGCGCAATTTTTTCACACCAGAGCTAATTCGCGCTGTTCGAGCACGGCGACAGAACGCAGGCGAAAAGTACGGGTGAAGCTTGTGAGGCACAGGGCTCAGTGAGTTACGAGCGAGAGGCCCACGAAACACAGACTTGGCATTGCGCTTGCACTAGCACACGACTGTTGCATTGCGAAAGAACATTTCCCTTTCGCAGGGAGGAAGAAATGTATAGGACAGTCGTCGGCGTGCTATTCGTCGGCGCGCTCGTTTTCATGGGCGGTTGCGCTCAGGCTCCTCAGGAAGCCATCGACGCCGCCAATCAGGCCCTGGACACTGCCAGAACAGCAGAGGCCGCGGATTACGCTCCGGAAGAGTGGCAAATGGCTCAGGACGCCTTCAACTCGGCGATGACGGAAGTCCAGGCGCAGAACGACAAGTTCGCCCTCGTTCGGTCCTACTCCGAAGCCGCGCAGCTTCTCGAGAAAGCGACCGAGGCCGCCAAAACGGCCGCGACCGAGGCGTCTAGCGCCCGAGAGGAAGTCAAGGCGAGAGCCGAGGCGCTTCTTCAGGAAGCCGAAGCCGCCCTCACCGCGGCCACGGCCGCGCTGGAGACCGCTCCCAAGGGAAAGGGGACCGAAGCCGATCTCATGGCGATGAAAGCGGAGATTGAAACGATGACCGCGTCCCTCGCGTCCGCACGCGAGTCGTTCGCCGCCGGAAAGTACTTGATGGCGGAAACGAGCGCGCAGTCGGTGAGAGATCAGGCAAAAGCCATCGCCGAAGATATCGCCCAGGCGCAAACGAAGAAGTCAGCGACTTAAGAGCGTCTCGGTGGGGGAGCGGGCCAAGCGTCCGCTCCCTTTTTGAAGTAATCTTTCACGCGTGTTCTGGAAGCGGGACGTTCTTCGGGTTTGCACCACGCTCTTCCTCGCGGCCTCGTGCCGGTGGGCCGACGAAGAGCAGGCCCTCGCACGCATCGCCGAATCCCGCGAGCGACTCGCCTCCCTGGCGCGTCACGGACGGAGTGGATTTGGCGAGCAATCCATCGTTCAAGCGCGGCGGGTGCTTCTGGAAGCTGAGAGCGCCGTCCGACGGAGCAGACCCCGCCTGCCCTTTGGCGAAAAGCCCTGGGAGGCGTCTCTGCAGAGAGCCCAGGACAGCGTCGCGATCGCCGAGTGGGTGGTGGAGCGAGAGAGAGCCGCGAAAGAGGGGGAGTCGGAGGCCTGGATCGAGTCCGCCGACCGAGCCGTGAGGGCGGGCAAGACGTCGCGCGTCCGCAGAGTCCATTACGCGGTCGACACGCGATTGCGGCAGGCCGAAATGGCGCTTGCCGAAGCCCGACGTCTCATGGCCCATGGCGAGCTCCACATGGCCTCGGACAAGGCTCAGGAGGCGATCGCTCTCGCGGGGGAGCTCCCCCCGGAAATCAAAGCCCTCTTCGAGCGTTTCGGAGATCCGGCGAATCTCCGCCAGTGGCGAGAGTGGGTGCGCACGGCGATTCGCGAGTCGAAGAGACCCGGCGGACGGGCGCTCGTCGTCGACAAGCGGGCCCAGCTCGCCGTGCTGTGGGTGGAGGGAAGGCCCGTTCGTTGGCTCGACGTGGAGCTAGGCTATAACGGCTTGAAGCAGAAGCTACAGTCGGGTGACGGGGCGACTCCGGAGGGACTCTATCGCGTCACTCGCAAGAAGGGAACGAAGGAAACGCGCTACTACAAGGCCCTTCTTCTGAGCTATCCCAACGACGCGGACCGTCGCCGATTTCGCGAGGCGAGGATGAACGGCGAGGTTTCCCGGAGCTCCTCCATCGGGGGGCTCATCGAGATCCACGGGGAAGGTGGCCGAGGGCAGAACTGGACCGACGGATGCGTGGCGGTCACCAACGACGAGATGGATGATCTCTTCGAAAAGCTTTCCGTGGGTAGCCCAGTGGCCATCGTGGGAAACGCGGAGCAGATGAACGCGACGGGGGGGGCGCGATGACGGAGCTCGGGAACGAGCAGTCGGATATTAGCGCCGAGAAGGCGGGAGAAGATGTGGCACCGGCGACGCGTCCATCCCGAGCTCCATGGGTGCTCGGGGGAGTCGTCTCGTCGCTTCTGACGGTGTCGATTCTTTTCGCAATCGCCGAGCGGGCGTACCTTTATGACTTGGTCGAGGCGCTACCGGCGTCTTCGGAGCCGTCGGGCGCCGAGGCCAACAAGGAGATCCGTGATCTCGAGTCCAAGGCGAGGCGAGCCAGGGCGAGCCTCTCTGCGCTCGTTCCATCATCGGTCTATATCGTCGTGGACACCGCCCGGAATCGACTGTACGTGAAGCGAGGCGAAGAGGTGTTGCACGAGGCAGCCTGCTCCACGGGGAGTGGCGGACTGCTGAAGGACCCGGAGAACGATAGAGACTGGATCTTCGAGACTCCCCGCGGAAAGTTCCGAGTGGTTCGCAAGGTGGAGGATCCCGTATGGACCAAGCCGGACTGGGCCTTCGTCGAGGAAGGCAAACCCATTCCCGAGACGTGGTCCGAGAGGCGTGACTACGATACTCTCGGCGATTATGCCCTCTATTTTGGGGACGGGTTCATGATTCACGGGACTCTCTACCAGCGGTATCTGGGTCGGAGCATCACCCACGGCTGCATTCGCCTCGGTGACGACGATCTCGAGCGCGTCTACCGGATGACTCCCGTCGGTGCTCCCATTTTTATCTTCTGAGACGCGATGTACCTACTTCTCGCTGCCGCGGTCGGGCTTTCGGCGATGATGGCAAGCGAT
>DASPGQ010000375.1 GCA_035620555.1 Vicinamibacteria bacterium | reverse complement strand
GCTTCGATGGGGTGAGGACCCGATCGCGAACATCATCGACTGTGCCGAGTGGGGGATTCCCATCGAGGTCGTGCCCGTTCTGCTGCTCGGCATGATCTCGCCCGCCACGACGGTGGGCGCTCTCGTGCTCCATACCGCCGAAGTGCTGAGCGGTCTGGCCATCGCCCAAAAGATTCGTCCCGGCACGCCGGTTCTCTTCGGCGGCGCTCCGGCGAGCTTCCACATGCGGCTCATGACCAACCCCATGACCGCGGTCGAAGCCCTGCAGGTGTATTGCGGCTACGCCCGCATCGCGAAGCACTTGAACCTGCCCTGTCAGGCCTACATGGCGCTCTCGGACTCCAAGTTCAACGACCCCCAGGCGGGCTTCGAGACCGGAGTCGGCGCGTTCCTCGCCGCCCTGTCGGGGATCAACTCGGTCTCGGGTCCCGGCATGCTCGATTACGTCAACTGCTTCAGCCTCGAGAAGCTCGTCTTCGACGATGAGGTCGTCGCCCACGTCGAGCGATTCATGAAGCCGGTGGAGGTCAAGGAAGATCTTCCCGCTGCCTCGCTCATCGAGGAGCTCGTGCGCGAAAAGCACCTCATGATGTCCGAGCACACGCTCGAGCACTGGCCCGAAGAGCTGTATCTGCCGGGGCCGATGGTGGATCGGACGAACTGGGATCAATGGAGCGAGCAGGGGAAGAAACGCTTTCGTGACCGGGCGGCCGACGTCATCGGCGAATGCCTCGAGAACTACGAAGTCGAGCCCGTCGAGGAGAAGCTCCACGCCGAGATCCGGAACCTATTCGTGAAGACCGCCCGGGAGCCCGGCCTGACTCTCCCGTCTTTCGAGTAAACCACGACCATGCCCGACTACGCGGTGATGAACCAGCTCCTCTTCGAGGGGAAGCACAAGGAAGTCAAGGCCCTGACCGAGCAAGCCCTGGCGGAGGGACGTCCCGTCGACGAGGTTCTGGAAGACGGGCTCATCGCCGGGATGCGCGTCGTGGGGGAGGACTTCAAGCACAACCGCATCTTCGTTCCCGAGGTGCTTCTCGCCGCGCGGGCGATGAAGGCGGGGATGGAGGTTCTGAAACCCCTTCTGACGGAGCGCAAGGACGATCGGTCGGAGACGATCGTGATGGGCACGGTCAAAGGCGATCTCCACGATATCGGAAAGAACCTCGTCGGGATGATGGCTGAAGGAGCCGGGTTCACCATCGTGGATCTGGGAACCGACACGAGCGCGGACGAGTTCATCCAGGCGGTCCGCGACAACCATGCGGCGATACTCGGCATGAGCGCTCTCCTGACGACGACGATGATCTACATGAAGACCGTGGTGGATGCCGTGCGCGAGAAAGGGGTCGACGTCAAGATCGCAGTCGGCGGCGCTCCGGTGACCGAGAAGTTCGCTTCGGAGATCGGTGCCGATGGCTATGCGGCGGATGCTGCGAGCGCGGTGCAGCTGTTCAAGAAGCTCGTCGGCGCCCGCAAGGCGGCCATGCGATGAAGAAGCTCTTCGTGAACGACCGTGAGGCACCGGTGAGCGGCACGCTATTCGAGTGCGCCGAGTCGGTCGACGTGCGCGTTCCCACGTCCTGCGTCAAGCAGGGGAAATGCCGTGAGTGTCTTCTCGAGATCGAAGAGGGCGAGGAGCTACTCTCGGCGCGCACAGCGGAAGAAGCGCACCTCGGCGCCTCGTTTCGTCTCGCATGTCGCACCCGGCTCGTGGGCGACGGCATCGTCCGCTGCCACACGATGCGTCGCGGGTCGTTGAAGATTGTGGACCAAAGCGAGGGACTTCCTTGGAGCGAGGGGCCCCCGGAGCCACGCGACGGCTATGGAATCGCGCTCGACGTGGGTACGACCACGGTCGCCTTGCGTCTTTTCGACCTCGCATCCGGCGTGCAGGTCGCGAGTCAGTCGTTCGAGAACCCCCAGCGGTTCGGGGGCTCGGACATCATGGCGCGCATTCACTACGATACGCAGCATCGGGGTCGTCTCCTCAAGCGAACCCTCGTCGGGTATCTAAATCACGCGATCGAAGCGTTACCCGTTGATCCCGATCGGATCGTCGACGTGGTCGTGGCGGCGAACACGACGATGCGCGATCTCTTCTTTGGTCTCGACGTGCACTCGATCGGGCAAAAACCCTATTGGTCCATCACCGAGCGGGAGCTCAGAGAGAAAAAGCGCGATTCGACGGCGCTCGGCATGCCCGCTCGAAAGCTCGGCCTTCACGTCCATCCGAAGGCCGTCGTCTACGGCCTGCCTCTCATCGGAAGCCACGTCGGGGGCGACGCCGCGGCCTGCCTTTGGGCCAGTCGGCTGACGGACTCGGAGGCGGTCTCTCTCGTCATGGACGTCGGCACGAACACGGAGATCGTGATGGGGAATCGCGACCGCGTCGTTGCCGCGTCCTGTCCTGCGGGCCCGGCCTTCGAGGGAGGAGGCGTTTTGTGCGGGATGCCTGCGCTCGACGGTGCGATCGAGAGGGTCTCGATCGAAGAAGATGGCTCGCTCGACGTCATCGTCATCGGCGGTGGCCCGCCCCGTGGCCTCTGCGGCTCCGGGCTCGTGGACCTGCTGAGCGAGCTCCGCCGCGCGGGAAGGATGAACGCTCAGGGTCGTTTCGCCGGAGAGAGCGAGCCGTTTCGAGTGTATGACGGGATCGTCTTCACCGAGGCCGATGTCAACGAGCTCGCGCAAGCGAAAGGCGCAAACGTGGCGGGCCTCGCGATCGTGGCGGACGTGTACGGCATCCGGCTCGAGGACATCGACAAGCTCTACCTCGCCGGTGGTTTCGCCCGGCACCTCGATCTCGATGCGGCGCGTCGTATCGGCTTTCTGCCCGAGCTGCCGGACGAGAGGATCGTCCGTGTGGGAAACGCCGCACTGGACGGAGCCTCGATGATTCTGCGCTCGCCCAGCCAGAGACGGGAGCTCGAAGAGGCGGTGAGGCGGGTCGAGCACATCGAGCTCGAGACGCACCCGCGTTTTTTCGACTACTTCGTCGAGGGCTGTCAATTTCAGCCCGTTGCCTCCGAGGTATACACGTGATCGATGAGCGCGATTACGCGCGGCTCCTCGGTTACCCGCCGGGTAAACCGCTCGAGGGCGACGTCCGCCGCCTCGCCGAAGGCGCCGCCCGCTGGTATCGATGTCATGGAAGGCCCCGGGTCTACTCGAGAGACGGGGTCGTCGGGCTCACGGCGGGATGGGAGGTCGACGAGGAGCTCGATCGCCTCTGGGCGGCGGGGCGCGTGGACGAGGCCTACTTCCTCGATCGATTCGCCGCGGCCCTCGTGGAGCATCTGGCTTCCATGCAGGGCGCGACGTTCAGCCCCGGTCATCGAGGGTTTCCGCTCGAAGAACAGTCCGCGCTCTTCGAAAAGCTCTCACCGCTCTCGCCCGAGATCGAGCTCTTGTCCTCGGGCATGTTGAGGCCGAGACATTCTGTCCTCGCCCTCTTCGAAGGCGAAGCGATCGGCTCTCCCTGCTCGCGATGCGATCTCGCGCGATGTCGCTACCGGAGGGCGGCGTGAATCTGCTGGAAGCGCTGAAACGCGGCGTGCTCCTGAGCGACGGAGCGATGGGAACGGAGCTGCAGCGCGCGGGGCTTCCTCCGGGAGGGTGCGGTGAAGCGTGGAACCTCGACGCACCCGAGAAAGTGCTGGCGATCCAGAGGGCCTATGTCGCGGCGGGGTCGGACATTCTCATCACCAACAGCTTCGGCGGCTCGCGCATCATGCTCGAGCGCCACGACGAGGGCCGTCGGGTCCGCGACATCAACCGCGCCGCGGCCGAGATCGCGCGCGATGCCTTCAACGGCCAAAAAGGGTTCGTGCTCGGCGACATCGGCCCTTTCGGCGGGCTGATGGAGCCCTACGGTGAGGTTCCCGCGGCACGGGTCGAGGACGCTTTCGCGGAGCAGGCAGAAGCCCTCGTCTCAGCCGGCGTCGATGCGATCATCATCGAGACTCAGACGTCACTCGAAGAGCTGGGAATCGCCATCGAGGCGGCGAAGGCCGCGGGTGCGCCCTGCGTCATCGGCTCGATGGCCTTCGACAAGATGCAGGACGAGGACGAAGTGCGGACGATGATGGGAACGAGTCCCGAGCAGGCGGCGGCCTTTATGGCGGAGGCCGGCGCCGACCTCGTCGCGCTCAACTGCGGCACCGGGGTCGATATGAAGTTCGCCGCGGACACGGCGCGACGCTATCGGTCCACTTGCACGCTTCCGATCATGGTGCAGCCGAACGCGGGTCTCCCCGTGCTCGAGAACCTGCAGGTCGTGTACAACGAGACCCCGGACGAGATGGCACGAGGACTTCCCGCGGTCCTCGAGGCGGGGGCGGGCATCGTGGGCGGGTGCTGTGGAAGCACGCCGGCGCATATCGCGAAGCTCCGGGAGGTGTTGGATGGTCAGGGTCGAGCTCGGCCGTGAGAGTCCCGAGTGGGACAAGCTCCTGCCCGAAGCGAAGGACGATGGCTCGGGCATCGGCATCAACTATGCCGATGCTTACATCAAGATCTTCAAGACGACTCTCGAGGACGGCCGCAAGATTCTCTGTAAGCGCCGGGGGCTAAAGCTAACCCTCACCGTGGGGGAGCGGACGGGTGAGGGCCTGATGCGTCGTCTCGAGCATGGACCCGACGTCAAGAACATCCTATGCGAAGCCTTGAAGGAAGCGGCTCGCAACGCCGGAGCCGAGTTCGAGACGGACGACGGAGCGCTATCGCTCGTAGTCGACTGAGCAACGATCGCAGTGGCACCCTTCGAAGCGGCGCCATCAGCCTGCCAGATCCCCCAAACGGCATAGCTTCTCTTGCACCTCTCGCAGGATCGCCGGCGGCAACGGCCGGAGCTTTCGGACGAATCGTCGATTGTCGATGGCGCGACTCTGGTCGATCATAATCTCGCAGTCTTGACGGTTCCCGGCCATTCCTCGGGGAATAGATACACGGAGGAGATTCTCACCGGTGAGACGCGTCGTACAGGGCAGCACCCAGGTGGACGGATGCCCCACGTCGTTCAGCAAATCGGTTTGGATGACGAGTACAGGCCTCAACTTTCCAGCTTCCGTTCCCCTCCTCGACCTCAGATCGGCAAGGTAGAGCCTTCCTCGCTCAACTTTCACCACTCGTCCAGGCCCTCGGAGGCGAGGCCGTCGAGCTCAGCCAATTCCTCTTGTGACAGCGCCCCGCGCGTGGCTTTCGAGGCGCGGCGGTAGGCTTCTCTGAGGCTTTCACGCTCTGTCACCTCCTTTAGAAGACGCAGGCCGCGACGGACGACCTCGACCTTGCTCTTCGCCTTCAGCTTTGCCTGGAGCGAGATCACGAGCTTCAGCTCCTCCGGTGGAAGGGTGATGCTGGATTTGGTATTTGTTTTCATACTATTTGAATATACCAACTAGGGAAGCGAAGTCAATTTGGGAGGCGCAAAACGAAGCGGCACGAAACGCCCGAGCTCACATCAAGCTGGTTTTGCCTGTCGTAACGTCCATGCTACTCTCTGCTTCGGGTGCTTGACCGCTTCCCCTCCGTTACGATCGTTCTCCTTCTCGTTGCCGGCTGCCGGCAGGAGCCCGCGCCGACGGCCGAGAATCTCGTGATCGTCACGATCGACACGCTCCGGGCCGATCGACTCGGGGCTTACGGGGGAAACGTCGAGACCCCGAACCTCGATCGAATCGCCCGGGAAGGCGCGCTCGCCGAAGACGCGAGAGCCCAGGTGCCCTTGACCCGCCCCTCGCACCTCTCCCTATTCACGGGTCGTTACCCGTTCGAGCACGGGGTGCGTGAGAACGCGGCTCCGCCGTTCGAGTCGAAGATGCCGCTCCTCGCCGAGATCCTGAAAGAGCGCGGATTTCGAACGGCCGGCTTCGTTTCTTCGATCGTTCTGTCATCGGAAACCGGCATCGATCGCGGGTTCGAGACCTTCGCCGATGACTTCGGAGTGGAGGGGCAAGATGCCGTTTTCTTGGACTCGGTACAAAAGCGCGGCGACGCGACGACCGAAGAGGCGATCGCGTGGCTTCGGGAGGACGGCGGCCAGCCCTTCTTTCTGTGGCTCCATCTCTACGACCCGCACGATCCCTACGAGCCTCCGGAGCCTCATGCCTCTCGCTACGAGGGGCGGCCTTACGATGGCGAAGTCGCCTTCACCGACGAGCTCGTCGGCCGCCTCGATTCCGAGCTCGCGGCGCTCGGGCACTCCGAGAGCACCCTGCTCGTGGTGACTTCGGACCATGGTGAAGCCTTCGGCGAGCACGGGGAGACCGGGCATGGCTACTTCATTTACGAGCCGACGCTCCGGGTGCCGCTTCTGTTTCGCGGGCCCGGCGTCGTCTCCGAGCTCACGATCTCGACTCCCGTCGAGCTCGTGGACGTGTTTCCGACCGTGCTCGAAATGCTGGAGATTTCCCACCTCGACGTACCGGGGAGGAGTCTCGCGGCGACTCTGAGAAGAGGCAGCGAGCCCGAGCCCAGGCCCCTCTACGCTGAGAGCTTCATGGCGTCGCTTCTTTACGGGTGGGGTCGTCTCGTCTCCGTGCGGGAGGGGCCCTGGAAGCTCATCGAGGCGCCGAAGCCCGAGCTCTACAACCTGGAGGAAGATCCGGAGGAGCGTGACAATCGCATTCGGCGGAATGCCGTCGCCGCCGAGCGACTGCGCGCCCGGATCGCCGAGCTCGCTCCCGCAGGTCTGGAGGGCCCCGCTTCGACGGCTTCACAAATCGATCCCGAGCTCATGGAGAAGCTCGGCGCACTCGGCTACGTCGGCGGCACGAGAAGCGGGGAGGCGCACTCGTCCCACATCGACCCCAAGGACAAGCTCGAGGAGTTTCGTTTTCTGAGCGGCCACATGCGCGAAGGGCTCACGTTCCTTCAGGAGAAAGACTACGAGTCCGCGATCCAGCGTTTCCGCGCGGTACTCGAGTCGGGCAACGAGAGCTTTCAAGCGCTCTACCATACGGGCCGCGCCTACTACGGTCTGGGACGCTACCGGGAAGCGGTCGACGCGTTCGCGGGAGCGATCGCACTCGACGACAGTTACGGACCGGCTTACCTCGATCTGGCCGAGGCGCAGGTCGCCCTCGGCAGCCACGACGACGCCCTCGAGGCACTTCACCGCGGACAAAACGTCATTCCCGAAAGCGCGCGCCTCTTCGAGCGCGAGGGCGAGATCTGGGTGAGCCTCGGTCGTCCCGACGAGGCCGCCCGAGCCTTCGAGGCCGTCGCCGAGCGCCTTCCCGAAGACGCGCTGACTCTGGTGCGCCTCGGCGAGCAGTACCGGGATCTGGGCGAGATCGAGAAGTCGATTTCGCGGTTGAAGGAAGCGGTGCGGCTCGCTCCCGATGACGCTTCTTATTGGAACTCGCTGGGGATGGTGCTCGGCGGCAACGGTCGGATGGCCGAGGCGGAGGAGGCGTTCCGTAAGGCGCATACCGTCGATCCCGAGGATGCGCAGTACGCTTTCAATCTCGGCCTCGCTCTCGTACGGCTGGGACGTCCGGAAGAAGCGCGAGGTTTCTTCGAGAAAGCGCTTCGGAACGATCCGGGTTTCGAGCCGGCGAGAGCGGAGCTCAGACGCCTCGGCGGAGCTTGAGCTCGACCGTGCGGCTTCACGGTCTTGCGATCGCGATGATCGTTCTCGCCGCCTTTGTGCCCGTTCTTTCGAACGGCTGGGTCTCCTGGGACGACCCCGAGGCGCTCGTGGACAACGACGCGCTTCGTTCGAAGGGGCTCTTCGTCTGGGCCCTCACCACCGAGCATCTCAGCCACTTTCAGCCGCTCTCGTGGGTGGTCTGGGCGGCAAGCGGTCGAAACTTCGGGTGGACCCCCGAGACGTTTCATGGCCTCAGTGTTCTCGTCCACGTTCTCAACGCGATTCTCCTCTACCTCCTCATCTTCCGGTTGTCCGGCAAAGCGGTGGCGGCCCTCCTCGGCGCGCTTCTCTACGCCGTCCATCCGCTGCGGGTCGAGGTCGTCGCCTGGGCAAGCGCTTTCCCGTATCTTCTCTCCACGGCGTTTCTGCTCGGGGCGACGCTCCTTTACCTCCGTTCCCGGCTCGCGCTTTCGGTCCTCGCCTACGCGGTTTCCCTGCTCGCGAGGCCGGTGGCGCTTGCCTTTCCGCTCGTGCTGATCGTCCTGGACATCCTCGTTTTTCGCCGGAAACGTCACGCCCGGTTCCTCGCCGAGAAGATTCCGTTCCTCGTGCTCTCGGCGGCCGGGCTTCTCCTCGAGGGGAGCCGTCGTCCGTTTCTGGATCTCGAGAGGTTCGGGCTCGGTGCCCGCCTCACGCTCGCAGCCGATTCGCTTCTGGCGCAGCTGAGCCGGTCCGTCTGGCCGGTGCGGTTGACCCCACTCGATCCGCTCCCGATCGAGCCTCGCGTCGACTGGCTCCTCCTCGGCCTCGGAAGCCTAGTGCTTCTGACGAGCGCGTGGATCGTCTGGCATTTTCGTTCCCGCCATCCCGCAGCGCTCGCGGTGTGGGCGAGTTGGCTTCTTCTTGCCCTGCCGTCTCTCGGTCTCGCCCCGAGCGGACTCCAGGCGACGGCGGACCGCTACACCTACGTTCCGGCGCTCGCTCTCGCCGTGGGGCTCGGCGGGTTGCTGGTGCGCTCGCCCGCGGTCTGGCGATGGGTCGCCGTCGCGGCCATCGCGGTTCTCTCGGTCGCGACCTATCGGCAATCCCTGTGGTGGAGGGACTCACTCGCGCTCTGGGGGCGAGCGGTCGAGCTCGATCCCGAGAACGATCTGGCACTCTACTTCTACGCGAGCGCCTTGTCTCGGGCGGCGAAAGCCGATGAAGCCATTCAAAGTTATCGAAAACTCCTTCAGCTCGAGCCGGAGCACGGACCGGCTCGAACGGATCTCGCAAACCTCCTCTCTCGGGAGGCGGATGCCCGGGCGGGCCGAGGAGAGCTCGAGAGCGCCGTCGGGATTTACGATGAAGCTCTCGCTCTCGCGCCCGGGTTCGTGTCGGCTCGGGAGAACCGCGCGATGGCCCTCTTCGAGCTCGGACGATACGAAGAAGCCCTCTCCGCGCTTCGCGCGGCAGACGAAGAGGGCATGTCCCGTCCGGAGATCGCCGGCGCGCTCGCGGTGCTCGAGAACGCGGAGGGCAATCTGAAGAAAGCGGTCTTTGTTTTGGATTCCGGGCTCGAGCGATTCCCTGACGACCTCGCCCTCACGCACAACCTGGCCCGGCTTCTGGCCACTCGTCCCGACGCGTTTCCTGAACGAAGGCGTGAGGCGGTGGATCTGGCGGAGCGTGTGGTGGCGAGAACCGAACGGCGGGATCCGAGGGCCCTCGACACGCTGGCGATGGCACTTGCTGTTGACGGCTCAATCCAAGAAGCCCGTCGACTCTTCGAGGAAGCGACGAATGTGGCACGGAGGCGGG
>DASPGQ010000374.1 GCA_035620555.1 Vicinamibacteria bacterium | reverse complement strand
GCCGCTGAGCGGCCCTGTTATACGGATCTCTCGCTTATTGGCAACTCGCCCTCACAGCGGTCAGGGCCTTTCTTTTCGGCTAACCACTTCGTAGGTGGCACCACGCGCAGCCTTGGTTGGCTCAGTGCGGAGTCTAGGGACTGGCCCCCTGCCGCTGAAGCGCAACGCACGGGATCGGATCTCCGAGACTCCGAGATCCCGAGATCAATCACCATCTTTTCGACTCGTTCCAGACGGCCGCCGATCCACCCGTAGAAGGTGGACATGGCTCGACCGCCTCGTTTAAGCTCGGTCGGCCGGCCAGACGATGGAAAAGACGCCTTCGAGGATGGGAGTTTTCTCTCCGCTCAGTTTGATGCGGAACTCGGACCAGTCACATGGTTTGTGTCGGTAACCCATTGGTTTGGTAGCCTCGGGAGGAAAACATGCGTGCTTGGGTCGGTGTTGTTCTCGCGGTTCTCGTATCCGTTCTCGTGCCGCGGTTCGGGCGATCTGCCGAGGAGCGGGTTGTACTGAGCGAGGTCGACAAGAACGCGATCGAGCAACATGCGCGGGAGATCGTCCAGCATCGGCGGGACGGCGGAAGTCCCGGCGAGCATGCCGCCGTGGACTACATCGTGAGAACGTTGAGAAGCGAGGGAATCGCCGTCGAAGTCCACGAGTTTCCCGCCTACGTGAGCGACCCCGGCGATTGTCGCCTTCGCGTCGAAGGCGCCGAGCCGCGCGAGCCGACATGTCGGACCCAGGCGCTCGCGGCACCGACTCGACCTGGAGGCGTCCGGGGCGAGCTCGTCTACGTCGGCGAAGGAGCCGAAGACGATTATGCGAGTGTCGACGTCGAAGGCAAAGTCGTCCTCGTCAACGACCTCCCCCTGCCGTGGGGCGTCAAGCACGCGCAGGACGCGGGCGCGGTCGGCGCCATCTTCATGTCGTACTCGGAGCTCATCCAGGAGCTCACCGTGAGCCCGATTTGGGGAACGCCAACGCATCTCAACTACGAGGAGCTCCCGCGGATTCCGAGCGTCAACATCAACAAGCCAGACGGAGAGGCGCTTCGAGAAGCCTCGGCATCGGGGGCGGTCTCCGTGACCATCGACACCGAGGTCCACACCGGCTTCAAGACGTTGCGACTTCCCGTGGCCACCATCGAAAGCGAAAAGGACCCGGACGGGTTCGTTCTCGTGGGCGGACACATCGATGGATGGCACTACGCGGCGGTCGATGAAGGGGCCTCGAACGCCGCGATGGTCGAGATGGCGCGCATCTTCCATCGCCATCGCGATGAGCTCGAAAGAAGCCTCAAGATTGCCTGGTGGCCGGCCCATTCCAACGGTCGCTACGCAGGATCGGCTTGGTACGTCGACCACGCCTGGATGGATTTGCGCGAGAACGCCCTCGCGTACATGAACATCGACGGCGTCGGCCAGATCGGCGCGACGGTCTACCGTTCGAGCAACACCGCTTCGATGGACGAGCTCGCTCGCGCCGTCTTTAAGGATGTCGCGGGGATCGAGGCGGATCCGCGTCGCCCGGGCCGGGACTCGGATCAGGGATTCTACGGGATCGGGCTACCTCTTCTTCAATTCAACCACGGCCGCGTCGACCCCGGCGGGCGCTACTGGTTCTGGCACACGACGGAAGACACGTTCGACAAGATCGATTTCGACATCCTCGCCGGCGATACCAAACTGTACGTCTCGGCACTCCATCGACTCCTGACCCGGCCGATTCCCCCGATTCGGCTGGCGGCAGCGACCAGTGAGCTCAAACGGCGGCTCGAAGAACGGCAGGAAAAGACGGGTTCTCATCTCGATCTCTCTCGAGCGATCGAGCGGGCGGCGACGCTCGACGCGACCGCACACTCTCTCGACGAAAAGCTGAGGGGTATCTCGACGACGGGGTCGGCGAACGACGTCGTCCGCGCCATGGTCCGCATCCTTCGCCCCGTGCTGCGACTCACCTACGAGGAACGCGGCCCCTACCACCAAGACCCCGCTTTGGAGGTTCCGACACTGCCCGGGCTGCGCGCCCTCGAGACGATCGACAGGCTGGCTCGCGATAGCGATCGGTACCGGTTCACCCTCGTCCACCTCGTTCGCGAGCGCAACCGTATCGAGGACCACATCGCGCAGGCTCTCGCGGAAGCGAAAGCGCTGGAGACGTCTCTGGGTACTTCATCCGATTAGCGCACAAAGATGTCGGCGTCGCTCGGATGTCCTCTAGCGGATTCCATTCGGCTCCGGCAAGAGTGAGAATCTCGCGGTAAGTTCGTCTGATGTCCACTCGGGTCCTGCCCTTCGAGAGCCTGAAGACCGTCTTCCTCGACGTGGGGAACACCCTCGTCTCGATGGACTACGCGTGGATCTCGCACGAGCTCGAAGCCCGGGGCATCGAGGCCTCCACCGAGCGTGTTTGGCGCGCCGAGGCCGCGTCGCGCCCCGTCGTCTCTGCGGCGCTCTCCGGAAGCGCCTCGACCGAGGGGGTCCCGATCTTCGCCCTCTACCTGCGAACGATTCTCGAGAAGCTCCACGTCTCGAGCGGGCTCGCCGAGCTCGTGGACGAGCTCGTTCCCGTCTTCCGCGCTCCAGGCCGAGAGAAGCTCTGGAGCTACGTCCTTCCCGGGGTCCCCGAGGCGCTCGCGGACATGAGGGCGCTCGGCCTCCGGCTCGTCGTCGTGAGCAACTCCGACGGAACGGTCGAGAACGTCCTCGTTCAGCAAGGCCTCCGGGGCCACCTCGACGCGGTGTTCGACTCCCACCTCGTCGGCTTCGAGAAGCCCGACCCGCGCTTTTTCCAACACGCGCTCGAGACGACCGGCGCCCGGCCGGAGTCCACGCTGCACGTGGGCGATATCTACGCGGCGGACGTCGTCGGGGGCCGTTCCGCGGGACTTCACACCGCGCTCCTCGATCCCTTTGACGACTGGACGCTTGCCGATTGCCCCCGCTACCCCGACCTGAAGGCGCTCGCGGCCGCGTTCCACCGGATCCGCAAGCTCAGAGAGACCTGACGATGCATCCTACACGACCACGACCGGGCGGCAACAAAGCGCTGGAGCGATGCGAGCCCAGGAGAAAAAAAGCGCGCTTGTGGTCCGCGCCTTCGCTCCATAGATGCGTGAGCGGGAGATCTCAACGCCCGCTTGATAGCCTCGAGGCCGCTTATCTCGAGGCAACGGCCGTAGTCTATTTCACGGCAACGTCGAACCTCTGCGTTCCCACCAGAACTCTGGCCGTTTGCGGGGATGGTTTCCGATCTCGTCGAGCGTTGCCGCCTCGTAGAGCCTGCCGTTCACCATGACGTAGCGCACACTGGTGCTGTTCTTCAGGTTCTCCAGAGGATTGTTCTCCAGGACGACGAGGTCGGCGAGCTTGCCGGCTTTCAGGGAGCCGAGGTGCTGATCCATCCCGAGATATCGGGCGCCTTCCAACGTTGCGACGCGAAGCGCCTCGTGAGGCGTCATGCCGCCCTGCTCGAACATCCAGAGCTCCCAATGAGCTCCCAGGCCCTCGCGCTGGCCGTGGGCGCCGAGCTGAATTCCGACTCCGGCATCGTGCAGCTTCTTCACGATGCGGGCGGTGTTGATGTGGTTGTACTCCTCCTCGGGGGCCATGACGCGACGCCGCGACGCCGCGTCGATCATCTCGCGCGGGACGAACGTGAGAAGGTGCTCGTCTTCCCACACGTTCGTGTGCTGGTACCAGTAACGCTCCCCGGCGATGCCTCCATAGGCCACGACGAGCGTCGGCGTGTTCGCCACTTCCGTCTGCGACCAGAACTGGACGACGTCGTCGTAGATCGCCCCGAGGGAAAGCGAGTGCTCGATCCCCGTGTGGCCGTCGGCCACCATCGTCATGTTGTGCTCGAAGAGCGCCCCGCCTTCGTTCACGACGAGCATGCCGAGATCGCGCGCCGCCTTGACGATCATCTGGCGCTGGTCGCGACGTGGCTGGTTGTAGCTCTTCACGCTGAAAGCGCCCGCCGCCTTCAGTCGTTTCAAATGAGCGCGAGCGTCCTCTTCGCTCTCCACGATCGCGCGAAACGAACCCGCGGCACCGTAGAGGATCGTCCCGGTCGAAAAGAGCCGTGGGGCAAGGATGAGACCCGCTCGGGCCATCTCCGCCGCGGCGAAAAACGTGCTGGTGTCATTCGAGGGATCGTGGGCCGTGGTGACTCCGTAGGCCAGGGATGCGAAGTTTTGCCAGTTGGCTTCGGGCTGGATCTCGTCCGTTCCCTGCGAGCCGTGCCAATGGACGTCGATGAGGCCTGGCATGAGAGTCGCCCCGCGCACGTCGACCCGCACCGCTTCCTCCGGCACGCTCACCGAGCCGACCGGCCCGACCTCGACGATTCGGTTACCTTCGACGAGCACCGTTCCTTCCTCGATGACTTCGTCCCCATCCATGGTGATGAGACGGCCGCCGACGAAGGCCACACTTCCCGAAGGACGGTCGGACTCCACCCCGAATCCCAAAGGCGCTCCCTCGTCGGATTCCTCGGCGTCCACATCCCGATGAAACAAGGTCGGCCCGAGACTCCAGTACAGCCTCTGGCCGTCGCCCGACCAATGCAAATACTCCCCGGCATCGCTCGAGACCTGGGTCACGGGAATGGCGGTCTCTTTGGGTCCCACCTTGACCGGCTTCGAAGCGGAAACGAAGGGCGCGTAAAAAGCCTGGAAGCGCTCGGCAAAGGCGAGCCGCCGCCCGTCGGGAGATACGCGAAACTCGGTGGCGACCTCGCTCTCGACGTGGGTGCGCTCCTCGCTTCCGTCGAGGCGGATGCTCCGCAGAAAGCGCTTGTTCCAGTCTTCCTGCACCGTGAAATAGACACGTTGGTCTTCGGCTCCGAAATGCGGCGCGATCCCGGTCTTGTGGATTCGGCGCGGCTCACCGCCTGTGGCCGGGGTCACGTAGAGGCCCGGGTCTTTGGACCACAGGAGCGAGCGCAGATAATCTCCTTCGGCCTTCCGATAGACGACGAAGGCCCCGTCGGGAGACAGCGCTGGCTCCAGGTAATGACCCGGCGCGTCCGTCACCTTCCGCCCTTCACCTCCCTCGGCGGAGACGACGCGAACGGCACCGAGCTCCTCGTCATCCCAGCTGACGTACACCACAGAGGACCCGTCCCTCGAAAAGGAAGGGTAATACTCGAAGTGATCGCTCTGCCGGGTGAGGCGCTGGGGCGTTCCCTCGGGAAGTCGCTTGACGTAGAGGTGCCCGAGGGCCTGGAACACCACGCGATCGCCCTGGGGAGAGACCTGAGCCCAGCGAAGCATCCTGGTCTCGAAACGTTCGGGTGCCGGCTCGTTCTCGAATCGGAGGGCGCGCTTCATCTTGTGTCTCTGGCGCACGTGGAAAGGAATGTCGGCGACGCGGCCCGTGCCGATATCGACGCGGCGGATCTTCCCGCCCGCCCAGAAAACGATCGCTCCGCTGTCGGGCGTCCAGGCGAAGTTTGCGTAGACGCCGTGGATCGCCCAGATCTCCTGCATGTCGCGGTCGAGCGACGAATAGAGCAAATGGTTCTCGCCGCTCTGGAGATCATGAATGAAGAGCTTGGACTGGAAGCGCTCGCGCCGGACGAACGCGAGCCAGCGACCATCGGGCGACGGCGTCGGCCGGCAGGCACCTCCGAAGCCCTCCACCACCGGGTCGATGTCTCCGGTCTCCCGATCGATGCGACGGATGGCATAAATGCGATTATTGGAATCTTTGCTGTACTCGAAGACTCCGCCAGGTGTCACGTCCTGGCTGAAGTACACGAAGCGCCCGTCGGGCGAGAACGCCGGTTCGCCCAGGTCTTTCTGCTCGTTCGGTTTCTCGTTCAGCTGCAGGCCCGCTCCCCCGCCCTTCCGGTGATAAAGCCAGATCTCTCCGGCCCCGAGCGACCGGGTCGAGGTGAAGTGCTTGCGTGCGGCGATGAATTCTCCGTCCGGACTCCACACCGGGTTGTTCGGCAGACGAAAATCTTCCTTGGTGACGGCGCGGGGGGAGCTGCCGTCGCGATTCATGATCCAGATGTTGTCGCCGCCTCCCCGGTCGCTGGTGAAGACGATCTCCTGCCCGTCGGGACTGAACCGCGGTTGCATGTCCCACGCGAGACCCTCGGTCAGCGCTTTCGCCTCGCCGCCTTCGATCGGTAGCTCGTAGAGATCGCCCAGCAGGTCGAAGACAATTACCTGACCGTCGGGACTCACGTCGAGGTTCATCCAGGTGCCTTCGTCGGTATCGATCGAAATCTCGGAATCGACTCCTCCCGGCGGATTGGAGACGTCCCATTCGGCGGGTTTCTCCTCATCCTGGCTCGCCGGGACGGCGGCCGCCCAAAACGCCGGGAGCAGCAAAGCGAAGTGATTTAGGCATCGTCTCTTCAAAGATAAGCTCCAGTTCAATTGCTATCGGTTGTCGGCCGGTTGGCTTCCTGCTGTACGTACCAGAGCGCTTCGCGCAGCAACGCGGGGGCGTCGTACACGACGCCCTCTTTGATCGTCCAGCGCACGCCACCCTGCTTCCATTGCTCACTCGGAT
>DASPGQ010000373.1 GCA_035620555.1 Vicinamibacteria bacterium | reverse complement strand
CGGCTCGCTCGCAGAAAACATCAGCCGACTTCTGGGTGGCGAACCGGGCGATCGGGCTTCCCGTCCTCGTCATGGCCAACGTCGCCGCCATCATGCACGGAGGCTCGATACTGAGCGGTGTCGCGCTCATGGGAAGCGTGGGGGGAGTCGCGGGGCTCCCCTACATCGCGTTCGCCGGCGGTTTCGCCGTCATCTTCTTCTCGTTTGCGAAGCGACTACGAAATTCCGGCGGCTTCACTCTCCCCGACTACATGGGGGACCGCTTCGACAGCAGGTTTCTGCGCGGGTGGAGCGCTCTCATGGTCGCGCTGTCGAGCGTGATTTATCTGATCGCCCAAATTCGAGGCATGGGCTTCATTCTCGAAAGCCTTCTCGGAATCCCTTTCTTCTGGGGGCTCTTTCTGGGAACCGTCATCTTCGTCTTCTATGTGGCGCTCGGCGGCCTTCTGGCCGTCATCTGGACGAACATCGCCCAGTTCGTCTTCATGTGGGCAGGTCTTCTCATTCTGCTGCCCTACGTCCACGAAGCCGTCGGCGGCTGGTACGACGTCATCGATCGTGTCGAGGCCGTGGCGCCTGGGTGGACGTCCGTTCGCGGGACCTCGTGGTCTCTGGGATACCTGCTGTCGTGGAACGTGATCTGGTTCGTGGCTTATTGCACCCGGGTCGAGCTGATCACCAAGATGTACGCCGCAAGGGACCACAAGATCGCCCGCCGTTCGCTCCCCTGGACGATCCTGATCACCCTCGCCTTTCTGCTCTATGGCAACTTCTACATCGGGGGTGCGGCGAGAGTCCTGGTGTGGGATTCCATCTCCGCGCCCGATCAAGCCTTTCCCACGCTCGTCAGCACGCTGCTTCCACCCATTCTCGCCGCGCTGGCGCTGACGGGTATCGCCAGCGCCGCGATGTCGACCACTGACTCCCTCCTGCTCATGTCGGGGGCCGCCATCGCCCACGATTTCTTGAGAAAGTGCTTTCACGAGCCGAACGGAATCCAAAGAGACGAGAGTTATTATCTTCGTGCTTCTCGCATCACGATCGTCGCCGTGGGGCTCGTGGCGTTTCTCGGTGCCATCCCCGAGATCGATCTGATTCTTCAGATCGTCTCTTACGCGATCGCCATCGTGGGCGCCACGTTCTTCTTTCCGCTGATCGTCGGGCTCACGTCGAGCCGACTGAGCAAGCAGGCGGCGATCGCATCTTCGGTTGGCGGCTCTTTTGTCACGATCGCCTGGACGTGGGCACGGCTCGATGGGGCCACCTGGGCACAGGACCTGCACCCCGGGGTGATGGGCTTGGCCACGGCTGGTATCCTGATGTTCATCGTTGGCCTGGTTACGAGACCCGTAAGCCCACGAGCCGTGAGCAAGTTCTTCCCCGAGGCAAGCTGATGCTGGGACTTCCCCTTTCGAGCTTCGTCGTTCTCTTCGTAGTCCCCGGACTGATCATCGCTGCGATGTTCTACTACTCGGGAAGAATCAAGAAAGGGACGTGGGATTGAGTCCCGCCGCGTCGATCTCCGCGGCGGCTGTGAGCTCGTCCAGCTGCGTGACGGTGCGAGCTCCGACGATGGCTCCGGTGACGGCGGGGTGATGGAGTGTCCAGGCGACGGCCAATGCGGCCACCGTGCAACCACGTTCGCTCGCGAGTGGTCGCAGCCCATCGACGAGCTCCAGCGCTCGCGATAGTCGCGGTTGTCTGAAATCCAGGCTCTTCGTCTTGCGCCAGTCCGCTTCCGGGAGGGCACGAATGCGCTCCGGAGTCATCTTGCCCGTCAGAAGCCCGGATTGAAGCGGCGAGTACACGATGACGCCGATGTCTTGCTCGGAGCAGTAAGGGAAAAGGTCCCGCTCGGCGTCACGGTTCAGAAGCGAGTAAGGCGGCTGCAAAGTCTCGACAGGAGCGATCCTTCGAGCCCGCTCCAGTTGGCTCACGTCGAAGTTGGAAACGCCAATATGCCGTACCTTTCCTTGCTCGCGAAACCGGGCCAGGGTATCCCAGCCCTCCTCGAGGCCCGACGCGGGGCCGTCGGGCGGAAAATCCGGCCAATGAATCTGGTAGAGATCGACCGTTTCTATTCCCAGCCGGACAAGGCTTTGCTCGAGCTCGACGCGGAGGGAGTCGGCCAGAAGGCTATGAGTGATCTTGTGATTGGCCCGCCACCGTATCCCGCATTTCGTGAATAGGAGAGGCCGGCGGGAAGCCGGCAAGTCCCGAAGAGCGCGGCCCACGACTTCCTCGGCATGCCCGAGTCCGTACACGGGAGCGGTATCAATCCAGTTCATCCCGCTTTCGACGGCCCTTTGAATCGTGGCAATGGAAGCCCGATCGTCCTGATCTCCCCACCCGAAGGACCAGTCGCCGCCTCCGAAAACCCAGCTCCCGAGGCCGAGAACGCTGATGTCGAGGCCCGTTCGACCTAGTCGCCGCGTCTCCATTTACGTTGACAGACCTCTTTCCGGTTCCCTATTCTGGAGAAAAAGACATCTGGAGCTTCTCCTTGTATCAAAGAACAGCACGACAGCTCATCCTTGCCGTGGCGGGCGTCTATATCGTCATCCTCGGCTTCGTGGAGCTCGGCCGGGGGGCAATGGCCGTCGATCCCGCGGTCGCCAGCGAGCTCTTGCGAACCGTCACCACCATTGCGAGCCTCTCGGTCGGCGCGATCCTCGGCTTCTACATTGCCTCGCCTCGTCGCGAGGGATAGGCCGAGCGGCGGCGACAGGCTTCCACAGAGATTGTGCAAAACTCTGTGGAAAAACATGTCGATTACCCCGTCGAGCCCGCAAGTAGCACGAGCCACTAACTCTTTGCTGTGAGTTGCAGCAGCCCTTTTTGTGGAAAAGTGGCCACCAGGTGAGCAGAATTTTGGAGCCTCTCGACGCTGGCGGCTTCGTTTTTTCGGTCACCAGAAAAACCAATAAAGAGCCGCCGTTGCGCAGATGATCGCCCATCCGCAGAGCCGGCCACCCGCCATGGGGGTGGTATCGATGCGGCGGGGCTCTGGCAGCACCACAGGCAGGCTCAGAGGCCATTTCCAGCTGATGAGAGCCATGAAACCGACCTGTAAAAGAAACGTGAACGCCATGTGATGCAGGAACGCCACCTGCGGCAAGCGCCAGAGCAGCGCGGCGTATACGGGGATACCGAGAAGCATGGCTCCGATCGCTGCGCTCGGGGGAGCTTTCCTGACCACGAGGCCGAAGAGGAAAGCGGCGACGATTCCCGGAGTAATGAAACCCCAAACCATCTGAATGTAAGTGAAAACGCCTTCGAAGCCCGAAATCATCGGGGCCCAGAGACAAGCGATCACCCCGAATACCGCCGTGGCCCATCGACCGACCCGAACGAGCTCGGCAGGTCTCGCCCGGCGACCGCGATGTCGTGCGTACAGATCCATGGTGAAGATGGTCGATGCCGAATTGAGCATGGAGTTGAACGAGCTCATCACCGCTCCGGTGAGAGCAGCGAGCATGATGCCCCGCAAGTGGGCGGGAAGGATGCGACTCACCAGGAAGGGGTAGGCGCCATCTGCCCTTTCGATCTCCGGTCCATAGAGCTGATGAGCCATCAACCCGGGAAAGACGATGATAAAAGGGATCAGGAGCTTCAAGAGCGCCGCGAAAAAGATGCCTCGCTGGCCCTCGGCGAGGCTTCGCGCACCCAGCGTCCTCTGGGTAATGAACTGGTTCAAGCCCCAATAGAAGAGGTTCGGAATCCACAATCCGCCGACGAAAACGGCGAGCCAGGGCATGTCGGGGTCGTTCCAGGGAAGGACCGTGTGGAGCTTCTCCTGGTTCGCGGCGAAGAAGCTTTTTACTCCCCGGTTCCAGTCCCCGTCGCCGATTGCCAGGAAACCCAGGACGAGCACCAAGGCTCCCCCGAGAACGAGCGCCGAGCCCTGGATCAGATCGGACCAGACCACGGCCTTGAGGCCTCCGTAGATCGTATAAGCGCCGGCCACGACGCCGATCAGCCAGATCGAGGCCACGAGCGACCAGGACTCCGCCGGGGCGGCCTCGAGACCGAACCTCTCGGCGAAGAGAGCGGGAAGATCGAAGATGGCGCCGAGGGCGATGGCCCCCGAGTACAGGACGGTGGCGAGCGCAACCACCACGTAGGCAACCATTATGAAGAACGCCATGACCGCTCTCGCGCGGGCGTCGTAACGATGCTCGAGGAACTCCGGCATGGTGTAGATGCCCGCCCGGAGAAAGGTCGGTAGAAGCCACCAGGCAACAACCACCAGGGTGACGGCGGCCATCCATTCGTAGCTCGCGATCGCGAGCCCGACGCGACCGAACGCGGAGCCTGCCATGCCCACGAAATGCTCGGTCGAGATGTTCGACGCGATCAGCGACATGCCAATGAGCCACCACCCGAGGCTGCGACCCGCGAGAAAGTAATCCTCCGTCGTCTTCTCCCGGCGTCCGGCATAGGCAGAGACTCCGACGACGACGGCGAGAAACCCGCCGAAGGTGATGAGGTCGACGAGGCTCAGGCTCACTCGAGGATGTTTCCGAAGATCTCGACTCCTCCGAGCACGGAGCCCAGCATGCTTCCCAGACCGGGAAGGATGAAGGCGAGAAACACCCGCAGGAGCTTGTTCTCCCACCATTTTCGAAGGACGCCGGCATCCTC
>DASPGQ010000372.1 GCA_035620555.1 Vicinamibacteria bacterium | reverse complement strand
GTCGCCGCGGCCGATGAAGTGGATGCGGCCGAGCGTCTGATAAGCGGAAGCCGCCGAGGGATCCAGCGCGAGCGCGCGCTCGACAGCCGCCACCGCCTCGTCCTCACGACAAAGCGAGAGGAGAACGGCGGCGCGGGCGCGATGGGCCTGAACGAACGTGGGGCGTAGCGCTAGAGCGCGATCCAGGCTCGAGAGAGCGCGCCCAGAGAGATCCGGCATGCTGAGATACTCCGCCTTGAGGTCGTAGGCCACGCCTTGCTGGGCGTGGGCGCTGGCGTAGTCGGGGTCGAGGGCGACGGCGCGCTCGAAGTACAGAATGGCGCGATCCAGGGCGTCGAGACTCTCGGCGCGCAGGTTGATGAGCCCTTTGGAGAAGGCCTCATAGGCCTCGACGGAATGGGTCTCGTACAGGTCGCGCACTTTCTCGGAGCTTCCGGGGAAACGGAGCTTGAGACCGGCGGAGAGCTCTCCCACCAAACGGTCCTGAAGCTCGAAGATTTCGGCCATGCGCCCGTCGACCATGAGACTCTGGATCGGTGTCTCGGTCGAGATCTCGCTGACCCGCGCCGTCACGCGCACCCGTTCATCCATTCGCTGGTAGCCACCACTCACCACGAGCTCGATTCCCAGCTCGCGCCCGATCCGGGCGGCGAAGGCCTCCTCGTTCTCCTCGAGGGCGCCAATCTTGCGAAGGATCTCGACGACGCGGCCCCGCGACACGACGGATAGTCCGCGCACGCTCGAGAGTCCCGCAGTCAGCGATTCAGCGATTCCCGTTCCCAGCCAGTCGTCCTCGCGTTTCCCCGTGATGTTGGTGAACGTGGTGACGGCGATGCTCGGCGTATCGGCCGGGGTGGTGGCCTCACGCCCGGCGAGAAGAGCACCCAGGTCGCGCGACACCACCGCCATATCCGGGTGGCGCTTGCCTCGTTCCTTCTCCAGCATGCGGAGCACGACCCGACCGAGCTCGCGGGCCAGGGGACCCTCGAGACGAAGGAGGGGAGGGGGAGCTTCGCGCAAAATCGCTTCCATCAACTCCACGGCGTTTCGTCCCTCGAACGGCCGGCGTCCCTCCAGGAGCTCGTACAGCAGGACTCCGAGGGAGAAGACGTCGCTTCGCGCATCCACCGTTCCGCCGCGCAGCTGCTCCGGCGACATATAGGCGAGGGTTCCCATCACGGCGCCCGGCTCTTTCAGGAGGTGGTGAGGCCCGCTCCAGGTGGCGGTATCCTCGCCTCCCAAAGGCTGGTACCTCGCCAGACCGAAGTCGAGCACCTTCACGAAACCGCGGTCGGTCAACATGACGTTTCCCGGTTTGATGTCGCGATGCACGATCCCCCGACCATGCGCCTCGGCGAGCGCTTCGGCGATCTGGCGGACGATTCCCAGAATCTCCAAGATGTCGAGCGTCCGCTCGGTGGACAGCTCCGCGAGCGTCCGCCCGGGGACGTACTCCATGGCGATGAAGCCGCGGCGGAGGCCTTCTCGCTCGACCTCACCAATCTCGTAAACGACCGCGATGTTGGGATGGGTGAGGGAGGAAGCCACCCGTGCCTCACGCACGAGCCGAGCCGCGGCCGCCTCGTCTTCATCGGTGCTCCCCCGCAGCATCTTCAGTGCCACGGGCCGGTGCAGGCGCGTATCTTCCGCGAGATAGACGACTCCCATCGAGCCCGCACCGAGCTCGTCCTTCACTCGGTAATGCCCAATCGTCTCGCCGAGCATGCTCCGGCCATCATACGGCGCGGTTCGAGGCGGGTCCATGATGAGGGGGGAACCTCCTTCCGCGAGGGATTGAAACGAGGCGCGGTCGCTATTGAGTCTCGGCAGCCGGCTCGAAGGAGATGAGCCAGACGTCCGACTCCGTGGCCGTCATCACGTAGTAGAGGGTTCGATTGTCTTTCGAGAGGGCGGGCATTTCCGCCGAGCCAGCGGGGAGGCTCAGCATCTCCCGGTGCTCTCGACTGATTCGGTCCACGACGAAGATCTTGTGGTCTTGCAGATAGCGCCGCTCTACGGTGGAAGGGCTCTGCCCCATGAATAGAAGATGCCGGCCATCGGCGGCCCACACGGGAAACCAACCGAAGTCCGTGAGCTTCTCGTACTCGCCCGTCGCCAGCTCCCAGGTGGCAATGCCGGCTCGAAGCCCCGCGCCGGTGAAGATGTGACCGGCGATGCGCTCTCCGTCGGGGGACCAATCCATCGGGACGAACTTGTTGCCCCTCTCAGAGTACGGCGGAAGCTCTTGCGGTTCTTGTTCGTCCCAATCCTTGTCGACGTCGACGATGAATCCCGAGGTCGACGCGTAGCTGAACCCGATCTGTTTGCCGTCGGGCGACCAGAAGGGGTAGCGAAGGTTCTGTTCTGGGATGTCGGTGAGCTGCCGAAGATCCGTTCCGTCGGCTCGGATCGTCCAGATCTCGTAGCTTCCCCCCCGGTTGGAATAGAAGGCGATTCGAGAACCGTCGGGAGAAAAGCGCGCCTGCCGGTCGCGATGAGGATCGTCGGTTAGCTGACGCCAGGAGCTTCCGTCTCGGTTACCAAGGAGGAGGTCCTCCTGTTGAGAGCCGCTTCTGGTGAAGACGACCGAGGCGCCGTCGGGAGAGGGCGATGGGGCATCGATCTGGCGGAGATCTCGGTAGAAGGGGCGGGGGTCGCTCAGTGGAGTCAGCGTCTTCGGGTCGAGATCCACCGCGAACATCCGGTGATCGATGGTTGACGAGGCGAACGCCATCCGCCGCCCACTCTCGGATACGGAGATGTGGCTCGCGAAGGAGGCTGGGGTCGTGAGCGGTTCGAGGTCGCCTCGGCGTTCCCCTGATGAGGAATCGATCGCCATCCGCCACAGGTTCATGCTCCCGCCGCGGTCGCTCGCGAAATACAGCTCGTCACGAACGGGAGAGAAGACGGGGTTCCAGTCGACGGCGGCGTCTTCCGTCAGCGCGCGGGGCTCCCCACCCTCGGCGGGGACCGTCCAGAGATCCCGCCTTCCGGTCCCCTCGACGAGGCCCCAGTAGGCGATCCGCTTTCCGTCCGCGGACCAGCTCGGCTGAACCGCGTCCCCGGTGGCGAGTCGCCGTGTTTCGCCGTTCGACAGCTCCACGACCCAAAGCTCGCTCGTCGTCGGCCGGTCGAACGGGTGGCGCGATATCGGCTCGGTGGCGAAAGCGAGCGCCGTTCCGTCGTGCGACCATGCCGGGTTCCATCCAAAGTCCGTCAGCCGCCGAACGAACTCTCCCGTCGCCCCCATGAGGAAGATCCCGCCCCCGTCGCGCGTCGAGCAGAAGGCGATCGACTCGCCGTCTGGTGAGAACGCGGGTTGAGTCTCGTCGTCGGGAGAATCCGCGGTCAAGTTGATGGGGCGCTGACCCTCGGCCCGGAGAAGATAGATGTCCCAGTTGCCCGACGCGGGGCTGGCGTAGGCGACGAAGCGTCCGTCGGGGGAAATGGTGGGGAACGTTTCCTCGCCGGGGCTCGAAGTGAGCTGCGTGAACGAAGGCTGCAGCACCGGGGGAGACTCGCGGGTGCGAAAAGTGAAATAGCCGACGAGGAAGAGCAGCGCGGCGAGTCCCGCGGTGGCGGCGATCGGAAGCAACGAACGTTCCCGGGGGGCGGCGGCCACGCCGAACAGTCGTCGGGAGTCGAGCTCGTATTGGAGCTCCTCGAGCTCGGTTCGGAGATCGATGGCCGTCTGGTAACGCCGCCTGGCGTCCTTGGCCAGACAGCGCTTGATGATCCGGGAGAGCTCGCGGGGAATCCGGTGGTTCAGCTCGGTGACGTCAGCAGGGTTGTCTCTCAGGATCGAGGAGATCACCGAAGCGGGCGAATCCCCGCCAAAGGGCAAGCGCGCCGTAGCCATCTCGTAGAGAATGACCCCGAGAGAGAAGAGATCGGTGCGATGATCGATCTCGCGCCCTTCCGCCTGCTCCGGTGACATGTGAGAAACCGTTCCCACGATGAGACCGGAATGTGTCGCCGTCTCCTTGGAGGCCGTCTCGAGCTCCGAAGGCTTCAGTTTCGCCAGACCGAAGTCGAGCACTTTCACCCGCCCGTCCTCTCCGATCATGATGTTGCCCGGCTTGAGATCCCGGTGAACGATGCCCTGGTCGTGGGCCGCGGCGAGCGCGTCGGCGATCGCGATGGCGATCTCGAGGAGCTTGTTCAGCGCCATGCCGCCTTTCGGAATGAGCTCGCCAAGGGTCTTTCCGCGAACCAGCTCCATGGTGATGAAGTGGACGCCCCGGGCCTCCTCGAAGGAATAGAGATGGACGATGTTGGGGTGGTTGAGAGCGGCAATGGCTTTCGCCTCGCGCTCGAATCGCTTTCGGTGCTCGGCCGAGTCCATCTCCGGAGGCAGCACCTTGAAGGCAACGCTGCGTCCGAGCTTGGTGTCCTCGGCGACGTAGACGTGACCCATGCCTCCAGTGCCGAGCGAGCCGACGATCGTGTAGGGACCCACCCGGTCTCCGGCGCTGAACACCTCGGATGCGGCGAGCCCCAGGGCGCCGGCGACGTCCTCCCAGAGAGGCCCGGTCAAGGCCCCCTCCGGCCGCAGCACGTCGTCCTCGCCCTCGGCCAGTCGGAGCAGCTTCCTCACTTCCTGCTCGAGATCCTCGTCGCCGTGACAAGCCTGGCGCACCCACTCGGCACGACCCTCGGTCGGGCGATCGAGAGCTTCATCGAGAATGGCATCGACCGCCACCCAGCGGTCTTGTTGACTCGTTCCTCGTTCGAGGAACGTGAGAACGTTGGCAACGAACGGTTGCCAGGCTGCTTCTTGTTCCAGAACGACGTGATTCCGACTCTCCAGAGCGACGAAGCGGGCGTTCGGGATCTCGGCCGCGAGCCTCTGACCCTCGCGGAACGGAACGACCTCGTCGTGCCGACAATGGAGGACGAGCGTCGGTGCCTGAACTCTCGTCAGAAGGGAAGTGACGTCGATCTGCCCCGTTGCCTCCCGGATCCGAACGGCGTTTTCCGGCGAAGTCGTGATTCGCTGGAGATCGTTGAACCACTGGGCCTGCTCCTCCGTTGCCTCCGGCACGAAGAGCGAGGTGAAGACCTGTCGGAACGCCGGGTTTTCCTTGCCCCAGCCCTTGCGCATGAGCGTCTGAAGCGCCGTGCCGCGCTCCTTCTCATCGCCTCCACCACGCTTCGCCCAGCCCTCGGCGTAGCCGCCATGGAGAACGAGGTGGCTCACGCGGTCGGGATTTCGAACGGCGTAGGCGATGGAGACGGCGCAGCCCTGTGAGATGCCGAGGAGTGCGAATCGCTCGAGTCCCATCGCGTCCACCACCGACTCCAGATCGCTGACGAAGGCCTCGAAGGAGATGTCCTCGACGTCCCAGTCGGAAAGCCCCGTGCCGCGCTCGTCATAGCGAACCAGACGATGGTTTTTGGACAGCGCCCCGAGCAGGCCTCGCCACACCGGGCTCTCCCAGTCGAACTCCAGATGGTTGAGCCAGTTGGCGGTCTTCACCACCGGAACGCCCTGTCCGACGGCGGCGTAGGCGATGCGAACTCCGTCCCGGGTCGTGCAGAACTCGGTCTTCTGATTCGCGGACGTGCGGCTGGACACGATTACCTCTGACTATAACCGACCCCGCGCGGTCGCTCCAAGACGTCGCTTGGGTTTCTCCGATTCTCGACCAGGAACTATCGCTCTAAAATCGACCGTCGAGATAGGACGCCAGGTGGGCGCTCAGATCGCGCGCATCGTCGCCCGCCCCATCGATGAGACTCGACTTGCGGCGTCGAAGAAACGGCATGCCCATCACGTACATGCCGGGAGCTTCGGCGACACCCCCGTCGTGACGGATGCGGTCCTTGCGGTCGAAGACCGGCACCTCGAGCCACGAGGTGTCGGGGCGGAATCCGGTCGCCCAGATGATGGTCCGGATCGAGCCGCCCCCAAGGTCGAGACCAAGGGGAGGAGAGGCTTCGACTTCGGTTGGCTCGAAACGATGCGGCGGATCGGCGACGTCGTCGAGTCCGGATTGCTCCGCCCATTCATCGATCCGATCGAGCAGCCGGTTCATCTTTAGGTCAGCCAGAGCGCAATGGTTTCGCAACGATCCCGAGAACTGCGCCTTGCCGTTGTTGATTCCGGCGAGACGCCCGACGAGCTTGACGCCGACCCGGCTCAGCGAATTGAGATCGACCGACCGGCGCTCAGGGGTGCCCGCGAGCTGCATCGACGGCACGTTTCGGGCGCGCACGATTTCGTCGACCTCGTCGTAGCGGTCGTCGAGAACACCGGCTGCGTCCATCCACCACTCGATGTCCCGTCCCCGGTAGACACGGGGGGCGCGAACGTGCTCGCCCACGGAGAGGGTCACCGGTCGGCCAGAGAGTTGGATCTCTTCGGCAATCTGGGTGCCGGTGGCCGAGGCACCGACGACGAGCACGCCACCTTCCTCGAGCTGGCGCGGGTTGCGGTACTGCATCGGCGTGAGCGCGGTGATCGCGGGGGGCACGGCGTCTGCGAGGGCGGGGACGTTCGCCAGGTTGCACGCCCCGGTTGCCAGCACGACGGTCCGGCATTGCCAGTTTCCCTGAGTGGTGGCGACTTCGTAACCGTCGTCGCTGCCGCGCACCGAAATCACCTCGGTGTGGCTCCGAACCGGGGCCGCGATCACCTCGGCATAGCGCTCGATGAATGCGACCGTTTCCGGCACCGTACGGTAGCCATCGGGATCGTCGCCCACGTAGCCGTATCCCGGCAGCCGGCTCTGCCAGTTCGGTGTGAGGAGTCTCAGGGAGTCCCACCGCTCGGTCTTCCACGAGTTGGCCACCTCTCCGCGCTCGAGGACGACGTGATCTATCGAGCGTTCGCTGAGGCACCGGCTCATGGCCAGTCCGGCGTGGCCCGCCCCGATGATGACGGTGGTGATTCGCAGATTCTCAGCTGACTTCGACGGTTACGTTCGTCGGGTTGGTGATGATGTCATACACGGCCGAGCGCTTTTGTGACTGGGCAACGATGGCCCGGATCTCGTCGGGCGTCGCATCGGCGTCTATCTCGTAGGTTACCTTGATGCCGTCGAAGCCGTTGCGGACATCGCTGTCGATGCCGAGGATGCCCTGAATGTCCATCCCTGCTTCGAGAGTCGCCGTCACGGACCGCAGCTGGATCTCACGCATCTGCGCGACCGATGCAACACCCGCCGTGAGGCAGCTCGCGAGGCCGGCGAGGACGAGCTCCACCGGTGTGGCGCCATGGTCTTCGGAAGCGAAGATCTCGGGGTGATCGGCGTCGAAGGTGAACTCCGACTTGTGCTTCTGCTCCTCGCCGAGACCGAAGAACGTATTGATGGTGGAACGGCTGTGGGTCCCGTAGATCCACTTGCAGGTCGCGCGCCATTGGAACTGGGCGGCCTCGGGTGCCTTCTTCAGGGCTTCGCGCGCGTCGAGAAGGGCTGGGACGTTGACGCCGTTATCGATTGGTGTCTTCGTAGTGGCCATGATCTTGCTCCTTGAATGTTGGTGGATATGGTGAGCTTGCCTCTCTCGAACGGCACAGTATACCGATTTCGAGCAACACAGAGTGTTCAATGCCGTGGCCGGACCCGTTACGTCAGTCGCTCCGATCGTATGTGAGGACAAGTCTTGAACCCGTAAAGTCTTGCGTACCGTACGCAAAAAAGAGACCTCCTCCAACCGGATGGATTCTCGATCCGGTGCGCCGAATAGCCTCGCCCGCGGCGGCCGCGAGTCCCGTCCGTAACCATAAGCAAAATGTCGACTTAGTCTTTCAATATGAAGCCTAGCTTTTTGAAAAATTGAGGCATGACAATTGCTACTTCCGAAATGTCAGCTCTTACCCAGGAGGGATGCCAATATGAAG
>DASPGQ010000371.1 GCA_035620555.1 Vicinamibacteria bacterium | reverse complement strand
GGGGCTCTTATCGCTTTCGGGCGGCATCGCGCTCGCGCTCGGCGCCAATATCGGAACGTGCGCGACAGCGCTTCTCGCGGCCGTGGGAAAGCCGGTGGCGGCCGTCCGCGCCTCGATCGTTCACCTCAGCTTCAACATCGCCGGCGTTGCCGTCTGGCTGCCATTGCTTCCCCTGCTCGCCCGCCTGGCAGTCGGAATGTCGCCGTCGGCCCCCCCCGAGCTCGAAGGCGTGGCGCGCGCGGCGGCCGAGGTGCCGCGCCAGCTGGCGAACGCCAACACGTTATTCAACGTGATCAATACGATGGTGTTCTTGCCGTTCACGGCCCTCTTCGCGCGAACGGCCGAGCGCCTCGTGAAGGACAGGCCACCGAAACGAGGCGCGCGGATCGCGCCACTGTTCCTCGACGACGTTGCCCTCGCCGCGCCTAGTCTGGCGCTCGAGAACGCCCGCCGCGAGATCGGGCGGCTGGCGGAGATCGTCCAGAAGATGCTCGGTGACTTGGGGCTGGCCGTTGGCGAGCGCAGCGCGGAGCGTTTCGAGGAGCTGGCCCGCAGCGCCGATGAAGTCAACGTCCTCGAGGCTGGGATCCTTCGTTATCTGGGCCTTCTGCGAAAAGGCTCACTCACGCAGCGAGAGAGCGACGATGTCCAGGCGCTGATGGAGACGCTCCTGGCGCTCGAGAGCCTGGCCACCGTCATCGCTCGGGACGTGAGGCAGATTATCGAGCGGGGTGGAACCGAGCGGCCTTCGAGCGCGACGGCGGAGATGCTGCGCGGTCTCTACGCGACCGTCCAAAGGGCAATGGAGCATGCGGTGCGAGCCATCCGCGATGCAGACGCCGACGCGGCGGCTCAGGTGCTTGCTCTGCGTGAGGCGGTGGCCGAGCAGTCGGCCGCGCTTCTCGAACGGCAAGGGAAGCGACTTCGCCCCGACGACCCGGACTATTTGCTTCTGGCAAGGCTTCAGATGTCGATCGTCGACAAGCTCGGGCGTATGTACGAGCTCACCGCGCGAGCCGCTCGCGCGATGATGCCCGAAGAGGCACGGCCACGTTGAGGTCGGGGAAACGGCGAGAAGGCAATCCGAGCCACGGCCGAGGGCACCCCGACTCCCTTGCCCGCGTCCATTCGGCGGTCTAGCATGTAGGCTGCATGTGTCGCTGGATGGCGTACTCGGGGGCTCCAGTGGCCCTCGAAGAGCTTTTGTTCAAGCCCAAGCACTCCCTCATCGATCAGAGCATGAGCTCTCACTCACCAGAAACGCCCACGAACGGAGACGGGTTCGGCGTAGGTTGGTACGACGCACGCGGACGGGCGGGACTTTTTCGCAGCATCCGACCGGCATGGAACGACTTCAACTTGCGGGAGACCTGCGCGATCGTCGAGTCTCCCTTGTTTCTGGCGCACGTCCGCGCGACCTCCCAAGCGACCGTCCAGGAGACGAACTGCCATCCGTTCCGCTACGGCCGCTGGCTCTTCGTCCACAATGGCGAGATTCAGGAGATCGAGAAGCTCCGGAGGGAGCTTCTGTTCCGCGTCGACCCTCGTTTGTTTTCTAACATCTCGGGAACGACCGATTCCGAGGTGATGTTCTTTCTGGCCCTGACCTTCGGGCTCGAGAGCGATCCGGTTGGCGCAGTACAAGCGATGGCAGGCTTCGTGGAGGAGGTGGCGCGTAAGATCGGCGTTTCCGATCCCCTCTGGATGACGCTCGGATTCAGCGACGGCGAGAAACTCTACGCCGTGCGCTACGCGACCGACGGCGACGCTCCCACGCTCTACCACAGCCGAGCGATGGAGGATCTCTACGAGCTCAACCCGGCTCTGCGTGACCGATTCTCCGCGGACGCCCGAGCCATCGTCTCCGAGCCTCCGGGAGAAGCGGCCTCCGGGTGGACCGAGATTCCTCAGAGCAGCGTCGCCATCGTCGAGCGCGGAGAGATCGTGTATCGACCCTTCGAGCCACGTTACGCATGATCCGAGCAAGCTCGAGAAGAAACGCGGTGATTCTCGGAGCACCGATGCTGCCGGTTTGGATGCTCCTCGCCGTCTCCACAGGCTATCCAGTCGTAACGCATGCGGCGCAAGACGATCACAAGCAGGTGCTCATCCTTCACTCGTTCGGACACGGCTTCGGCCCCTATGCCGATGTCGCCTCCAGCTTCCAGGCCGAGCTCGCCCGGCTCTTCCCCGAACCTGTCGAGTTTTTCGAAGTCTCCCTTCGAGAGGGGCAGTCTGCCGCGTTCACGAACGATGCTCCCCTGGTCAACTACCTCGAATCCCTCCTCGCCGAGGAATGCATGGACTTGCTCGTTACCGTCGGCGGCCCCGCGGCCCGGTTCAGTCTACGCCAGCGCGAACGTCTCTTCCCCTCCCTGCCGCTCCTGGCGGCGGGGGTAGAGAGACCTTGGGCAGAGGACGTTTCCAAAGCGGGCAATGCGGCGGTCGTATCCATAGATCTCGGGCTTCTTGCGGCGATCGAAAACATCCTTCGCGTGCTGCCGGACACCCGTGAGATCGTCGTGGTATTGGGGGCCTCGCCGAACAGCCAGCTCTCGCTCGCGGACACGAGGAAAGAGCTCGAGCGTTTCTCCCACCGAGTTCGCTTCACCTGGACCAATGAGTGGTCGCTCGAGGAAGTGCTGCAACGTCTGAAAGCCCTTCCGCCGCATAGCGTCGTTTTCTTCCGCGGGCTCAGCGTAGACGCGGCGGGAATTCCTTACCCCGGGCGCAGTGCACTCACGAGGCTTCACGAAGCCGCCAATGCTCCCGTCTTTGGCCTGTTCGACACACAGCTCGGCGCGGGAATCGTCGGTGGCCCGCTTCTTTCTCTATCTGAAGCGGGTAAACATGCGGGCGGCGTCGCTGCACGAATCCTCGGCGGCCAAGCTCCCGAAACCATTAGCGCCCCGCCGGTAACGATGAACGTACTGGCTTATGACTTCCGCGAGCTGGAGCGCTGGGGAATCCGCGAGACGCTGCTTCCCGACCGGAGCCAGATTTTGTTTCGACCCTCATCGCTTTGGGACGAGCACCGTGACCCAATTCTCGTGGGCATCAGCTTCGTGGGGTTGGAGACAGCACTCATGGGCGGTCTCCTCTTGCAGCTCTCCCGACGCCGAGCCGCCGAGGAGGAAGCGCGAATGTTTGCTCGGCGCCTTCTCACCGCCCACGAGGACGAGCGGCGCCGGCTCGCCCAGGAGCTGCACGAAGATCTCAGCCAGACGCTCGCCAGGATCGCCATTGATGCGGCGCGGATGCGGCAGGCCCCGAGCTCATCCGTGGGGGAGTTGGCGGTGGCCATGAGGGACCAGCTCGTTCGCCTGAGCGAGCACGTTCACGCGCTTTCCTACCGGCTCCATCCCTCGGTTCTCGACGACCTGGGGTTTAAAGATGCGCTCCAGGTCGAGTGCGATCGCTTCTCCCGCCAAGAATCCATCCGCGCGGATTTGACGTCTTTCGAAGGCCCATCGGAGCTTCCATCCGAGACCGCGCTTTGCCTCTACCGCATCGCCCAGGAAGCGCTGCGCAACGTGGCGCGACATTCCGGCGCGAGCCGGGTGAGCCTCGCGGTAACCACGACGAACGGCCATCTGCAAATGAAAGTAAGCGACGACGGATTGGGATTCGCGCCGCGCCAGCGAGTCACCAGAAGCCTCGGCCACGCCAGCATGAGGGAGAGGGCGCGTCTCGTGCACGGGAAGCTCGACATCGAGAGCGCCCCAGGCCGTGGAACGACGGTAACGGTCTCGGTGCCGATGAAAGAAGGCTCGCCGTGAGACGCCCCACGGTCTTGCTGGCTGACGATCACCGTATCGTGGCCGAAGGCTTGAAGGAGCTGCTTTCACCCGAGTTCGATCTCCTGGGAATCGTGGAAGACGGCCGGGCTCTGGTCGAGGAAGCAACTCGTCTCCGTCCGGACGTCATCGTGGCGGACATCACCATGCCCCATCTCAACGGGATCGACGCGGTCGAGCCGTTGAAGAAGAACGACCCGCGAGTCAAAGTTGTCTTCCTCACCATGCACCGTGAGGTGGCCTACGCCCGTCGGGCGCTCGAAGCGGGCGCCTCGGGCTTCGTCCTAAAACACTCGGCTCCGGACGAGCTGGTGTTGGCGATTCGCGCCGCGCTGAACGGTCAGAAGTACATCACTCCCGCGCTGGCGGGTGAGGTTCTCCAGTCGATTCAGAGCGACCCAGAGTCATCGAATGACCCGGTATCCTCGCTGACGCGGCGCCAGCGTGAGATCCTGCAGCTACTCGCCGAGGGAAAGACGGCCAAGGAGATTGCCGCCGTTCTCGGGATCTCTACCCGCACGGTCGAGTTCCACAAGTACACGATGATGCAGGCGGCCGGCATCCACACCAGCGCCGAGCTCGTCCACTTCGCCATCAAACACGGCATCGTCGAGATCTAGCCGCGCTAACAGGCTGATGAAAAAGTACAGTCCAGCCTGCGCGAGCGGAGCGAGCCCGACGCGCTTGCGCGCCGTAAGCAGCCCGAGCCGTGGCGGCACGATCGATTACGGGTCCCGCCACGGCACTGAGCACTAGAAAGCCATGAAGATCTCAACGGATCGGAGAAGTCTTCGTGGGGATGAGCGCAGCGTTCGATCGGCTCGACGCCGGTTGAGCCCGTCGAGCTCGGCGATCTGGCTTCTTCTCGCAAGCTGCGCTTTTGCCCGAGCGGCGCCGAGCGCCGCAGAGGATGGGCGGAAGCGTGTACTGGTTCTCTACTCCTTCGGCCGAGAGTACTTCAACGAGTTCCGTTACGAGTTCAGAGATGAGCTGGCGCGGCGCTCGAACGAACCCGTAGAGCTGTTCGACATTCCTATGGAGACGGCGCGGTTCGCGGGGACGGCGATGGAGGGCCCGTTCCGCGACTACCTCAGCGCGCTCTTCGCGGATCATCGGGTGGATCTTCTGGTTACCATGGGCGCGCCGGCGGCTCGGTTTTGCCTGAATCACCGCGAGCAGCTTTTCCCCTCGTCCCCGCTCCTGCTGGCCGGTGTGGAGAGGCGCGTCTTGGCGGACATCTCGGTGCCGGAGGGGGTCGTCGCCGTCCCGGTCGTGATCGACTTCCAAGGTGCCGTCGAGAACATTTTGCGAATCGCCCCGGAGACGACCGAAATCGTCATCGTTTTGGGAGGCTCGGCCATAAGCAGACTCTGGCTCGCTGAAACACGGAAAGCGTTCCAACCCCTCGCCGATCGAGCTCGTTTCACCTGGCTTCAAGGCCTGTCGCTCGAGGAGATGCAAGAACGAGTCGCAGGACTTTCGCCGCAGAGCGCGATTCTTTTTGGCGAGTACGGGGATGCCGCTGGCATCGTGAACG
>DASPGQ010000370.1 GCA_035620555.1 Vicinamibacteria bacterium | reverse complement strand
GCGATGATATCGCACCCAACGTGAAGCAGGTAACGCGCTCAACGATCGATCTGCCGGATGAAGCCCCGCTCGCTCGCGTTGCACCCGTCGGGATCGATATGCCCAAGATCGCCATCTCTCCCGACGGAGACCGTATCGTACATGTGGCGGAGTCGGATGGCGGGACCGCGCTCTTCGTGCGAGAGATCGACGGCTACCAGATGTCGCGCGTCCCCGGAACCGAGGGAGCCATCCTCCCTTTTTTCTCCCCGGATGGAACGTGGGTCGGCTTCTTGACGAACGACCAAGTCAAGAAGGTCTCTCTCCGCGGCGACCGGCCGTTCACGCTTGGGGATGCCACTACCCCGGTTCGCGCGTTTTGGACGCCGGACGGTAGCATTCTCGTGTCCTCGAACGGAGGCCAAGCCGTGTCACGTATTTCCGCTGAAGGCGGCGGTGATTTTAGTCACATCGCTAGCCTCAGCGAGCTGTTTCCACGCGCCCATTGGACCAACATGACGGATGTCTCACCCGACGGTACCGCGGCTCTCGCGGCCGTGTGGTTGCGAAGCGTCAGCGGTGATTACGCCGATATTCACTGGATTGATCTGAAGACTTGGCGTACCGAGCGTATCGCCCTATTCGGATATGACGCACGTTTTGCAGGCGAATTCATCGTATTTGCCCGTGGCGGTGCGTTGATGGCCGCACCTTGGGAGGAAGCAGAATTGCGGTCGGGCGAGCCCGTCCCCGCAATCTCGGGTGTACGAATGGAGTCGTTCTTTGGTCAGTCACAGTTCTCGATCTCGAGAAGTGGAACTCTTCTGTACGTGCCCGGCTCCGACCGAGCCATTGGCCGTATCGCCTCGCTAGACAGAAGAGGCAATGCAAAGTTTCTCGACGTCCCCCAGCGAGCCTATGCCGCGATCAACGTTTCGCCGGATGACCAACGTTTGGTGGTCAACGTGGCTGATTCCAACGACTACTTGTGGATATACGACCTCGAACGACAGGAGGGTCGACGTCTAGCCGCCGGAACTGTCCCATTGTGGTCGCCGAAGGGTGACGAGATCGTGTTCTCGAGGGCCGACCCCGACCACGGATGGCGCGTGTTTACGTTGCCCGTAAGTCGACCGGAACAACCTCGAGAGGTGCTCGCGTCGGAGTTTCGAGTCCACCCGAGCTCATGGTCGCCGGACGGAAGCACCATCGCTTTGACCCACGAGGGGACCGCTAACCGAATGAGCTTCCTGAATATTCGTGGAGAGCCGAACCTCACTATGGCTTCCCCCGGCGGCTCATACCATTTGTTTCCGTCATTCTCGCCAGACGGCAAGTGGATCGCCTACGGCTCGGGAGAAACCGGACGCTTCGAGATTTGGGTCCGGTCCTACCCGAACGGAGAGACGGCGCGTCAGATTAGCGTCGACGGTGGCGTCGAGCCGGTATGGTGCGATAACGGCGAGCTTCTCTATCGAGTGGGGAATCAGTGGATGGTCGTGTCAATCACCACTGGACCAGAGCTATCGTGGGAGCCACCACGTCCCATTTTCAGCTCCGATTTCATCGATACGCCGCGGGGCACGTGGGATGTCACGTCGGATGGTCAGCGCGTCTTCATTTTCAGAAGAACAAGCGAAGACGAACGTACGAAGTTTCGTCTGGTCACTAATTGGTTCTCGGAGCTCAAACGTCTCGTCCCCACCAACTGACAATGTCCCTCATCCCAGGCACCAAGCTCGCCCATTACGAAGTCGTCGAGTCGATTGGTGCGGGCGGAATGGGTGAGGTCTACCGAGCCCGCGACACCAAACTCGGTCGAGAAGTCGCCATCAAAGTCCTTCCTGAGGAGTTCGCCAAGGATGAGGGGCGGCTGACGAGGTTCGAGCGAGAGGCCCGGCTCCTCGCCCAGCTCAACCACGCGAACATCGCCACGTTGTATGGGCTCGAAGAGCACGACGGCCAGCAGTTTCTCGTGATGGAGTTGGTGGAAGGGGAGACCTTGGCGGAGAGGATTGCCCAGGGCCCCATTCCGGTTGATGAGGCCATTCCGCTCTTTGTCCAGATTGCTGAAGGTCTCGAGGCGGCGCATGAGAAGGGGATCATCCACCGTGATTTGAAACCAGCGAACATCAAGATCGGGCCCGAGGGGAAGCCGAAGATTCTGGATTTTGGGTTGGCCAAAGCCTTTGCTGGTGGCGAAACCGCCCCGGATTCTTCGCAATCACCCACGTTGACGAAAGGTACTGCACTCGGCGCGATCATGGGTACGGCGGCATACATGTCGCCCGAACAGGCCCGCGGAAACCCAGTAGACAAGCGTACCGACATTTGGGCATTCGGCGTTTGTTTCTACGAAGCGCTGACGGGAAGACGCCTCTTTCGGGGCGACGATTCGGCTCAGATCTTGGCTGGCGTGCTGAAGGATGATCCGGACTGGGGCAGCATCCCGAGGGAATGCCCGGAGGCCCTGCATTGGGTGCTTCACCGATGTCTCGCCAGGGATCGGGCCGAGCGCCTTCACGATATAGCCGATGCTGGGATTGAGCTCAAACTGGCTCGCTCCGGTTCGTGGCGCGCGACTGCGGTCCGGGAGCTGGCCAGTGACCGAGCCTGGCATCGAGGATGGCGCGGTGCCGCTTTGGCGGCGAGCCCGTTTGCAGCTGGTGTTCTCGTGATGTGGCTATGGCAGGGCTATTCGACTCCCGGTGCGGCACGCATCACGAATCACTTCGAGCTGAGCGTGGGGCAGGGCAGCCGGATGCTGCGCGGAGTCGGTCGTCCCCTTGCTCTGACGTCTGACGGGCGTCGGGTCGTCTATACGGCACTTCACAACAACCGAAACCAGTTGTTCCTGCGTTCTTTGGACTCCTTCGCGACGGTCGCGATTGCAGGCGGTGATGACGCGATCTTTCCATTCCTGTCACCGGACGATGAGTGGGTCGCGTTCTTCGCGAATGGAGAGTTGTGGAAGATTCCATTGGAGGGAGGTTCCCCGATTTCGCTGGCCCGGGCGCCCTTTCCTTGGGGAGGAAGCTGGGGTAGCGACGGCCAGATCGTTTTCTCGCCGATGTACAACTCGGGTCTGTGGAGAGTCCCCGCAAATGGCGGGATGGCCGAGCAACTGACCGCCCCTGACTTCGCGGAGAAGGGATATGGTCACGTCTGGCCGCAGCACCTTCCCGACGGGCAAACCATTGCTTTCACGGTTTGGACCGGCGACCCGGCGGAAGGCGGCCTCGCAGTGTTATCGCTGGAAACCGGCGCGTGGCGAGTTGTTCATCCCGGCGTTCTGGGTGGCTACTATTCGCAAAGTGGTCACCTCCTCTACTACCCGTCCGGTTCTCCAAGAGCGGTTCTCGCGAGCACGTTCGATGCATCCTCGATGAGCGTCGGGTCGTTTAGTGCTGCTGTTCTCGGCGATGCGCAAGTCGCTCCGTTTGCCGCCACATTCTCGTTAGCGCTCTCGAGCGCCGGGACCCTGGCGTACCTTGCGGAACCCTCGGATACGCCGGCTTTTCAATCAGTGCATCGAGATGGGGTCGTAACACCGGTCGAGATGGAACTGCCCAGCGTACCTCTGTGGCCTCGCCTCTCGCCAGATGGCAAAATGGCCGTCGCTGTCGGCGAGTCAGCGGGACGGCAGCGGCGCGACGGCCAAGCAGGATCACTTTGGCTCTTTGATCTCGAGAGAGGCACCTCGACTCCGCTGTTGGGAGACTTCTTACAGGGAGCGGTTGCGGGATGGCCGATCTGGTCGTCGGACGGAACGACGATCTCATTCGGGTCGAATCGTGCCGGGAGTTGGGACATCTATGCA
>DASPGQ010000369.1 GCA_035620555.1 Vicinamibacteria bacterium | reverse complement strand
GGTCGCCATCTTGCCCATCGTCTTCACCACGATGTTGGTGTGCTGCTTTTCGACCCATTCGACACCCGTGCCCATCTCGCTCATGAGCCGCGACACCATGGGAATGGTCTTGACGAAGCTGGTGCGAACCAGGGGGATGGCGAGGTGACGCTGTGAGAGCCTCCGGTCGTTCCACGAGGGTCGTCGACCCCGGGTTCCCAGGAGCGTGACCACGTTCGTGCTCGGGCGAAGCTCATCCTCGAATCCTCGCTCCTGGGCGAGGCGGACCACGAACTCCTTTTCTTTACCGGGGAGCTGCGCAAAGCTCGCGGTTCCAAACACGCGAAGAAGGACCGCCGAATCCTCGAGCTCCTCGAAGAGAAGCTCGGAGAACCGTTGCGCCGCCGCCTGAAGGCTCTGGCAGCCCTCGAGCTCTTTTTCCACCAGGCCGCGCAGCCGAGTGATGTCCTCGAGGGTGGCCGTACCCACCGTGGTCACGACCGGAGTCTCTCTTGACAGAGCCACGCCCCGGCGTGAAAGTAAATGAACCCAGTCATGAAACGCGACGTCGATCTCGTCCGTCGAATTTTGCAGCACGTCGAGCAAAGCGGAGCCGATGGAACGAGTCCCGGAGGTTGGACCCAGCTCGTCGAAGAGGGATACGACGCATCATCCATTCAGTACCACATTCAAATCCTACACGATGCCGGCCTCATTCGAGCCGACGAGCTCGTACCCGGTCAATGGTGGCCGGAGCGGCTGACCTGGGCGGGTCACGAGTTTCTGGACACCGCGCGTGACGAGACGCTGTGGAACGAAGCCAAGAGTCGCATCGACGCAGCCGTCGGTGCCGCGCCGTTCGAAGTGTTTCGCGAGCTTCTCGTTCGACTCACGAAAGATCGGCTCGAGCGCCCCGAGCTCTCGCGGGAAGCCATTTCTCCCAAGCCCGCGGCCGGTAGACCGAAGCGAAAGTAAGCGGCTCCGTTCTCGTTCGACGGCGATCGTCTGGCCTTCGATCTTTTTTTACATACAGCTTTGCGGTTTTTGCAAGAGCGACTACAATGTGCAGCCGAGATCCAAGCGGGATGGAACGGGGGCACGCCAAGACGAGTCGCGAGGAGCTTGTCGCCGAGCTCGAAAGGCTGAGGCATCGCATCAAACGTCTCACCCGCGAGACGGCCGGGCTCGAAGAGACTGAGGAAGCCCTTCGCATCAGCGAAGAGGTTTTCCGCCAGATCTTCGAGAAGAGTCCGATCGGAATGCACCTGGTCACGCCGTCATTCCACATACTCCGGGTAAACGAAGCCCTCGGTCGCATGCTGGGCTACGAGAGCCAGGAGCTCGTCGGCCGGCCGCTCGCCCTCATCCTTCATCCAGACGACGCCGCCAAGGGCCTCGAGCTGGCGCGCAAGATGAAGGCAGGAGGCATCTCCGGGTATCAGATCGAGCGGCGCTATCTGCGCAAGGATGGAGAGATCGTCTGGGCGAAGATGAGCGCGAGCGTGATTCGCGACAAGAACGGCGATCCTCTTTATGGGATCGGTGTCGTCGAGAACATCACCGAGCACCGACGGGCCGAGCAAGACCGCGCGCGTCTCGAGGAGCAGCTCCGGCAGTCGCAGAAGATGGAAGCGCTGGGCCGGCTCGCCGGCGGCATCGCCCATGACTTCAACAACCTCCTCACGGTGATTCTGGGAAACGCCTCGCTCCTCAAGGCGGCTCTCGCCGACGAGTCCGCCGGACGGCGTCTCGAAGAGATCCTGGAAGCGGGCAAGCGAGCTTCGAGCCTGATTCGTCAGCTCCTCACATTCAGCCGAAAGAGCGTCAGCCAGCCCGAGCTCTTGGACCCGAGCGAGATCGTGCGCGATCTGGAGCCCCTTCTTCGACGGCTGATCGGCGAGCACATCGCGCTCGAGATCGCGGTGGACCCCGATTCCGGCTACATCGAGGCCGACCGCTCTCAGATGGAGCAAGTGATCCTGAACCTCGCCTTGAACGCGAGGGACGCCATGCCCCAGGGCGGAAAGCTCGTCATTTCGGCCTCACGTGTGACTCTAGGGCGGGTTCCCCACGTCCGGCTCACGTTTCGCGACAACGGAATCGGCATGTGCCGCGAGACGCTCGCACGCGCTTACGAGCCCTTCTTCACCACGAAACCGCCGGGCGAGGGAACGGGGCTCGGCCTCGCCACGGTATACGCGGTAGTGACCGAGGCGGATGGGCACGTTCTCGTCGACAGCGAGGTCGGAGAAGGGACCACGGTCGTGGTTCAAATGCCGGCGAGGCTCGTACCGCCGAGGCCGGTTCCCGCGTGGCTGGACTCGCAGAGTCTCGATGGGAACGAGCTCGTTCTCGTGCGCGAGGACGAGGAGCGAGTTCGACGGGTCACCTGCGAGATTCTTCGCGATCGGGGTTACGAGGTTCTCGAGGCCGGCAGTGCGGCCGAAGCCGAGGTGCTGATCGCGACGAGCACTCGGCCGGTGGACTTGCTCGTCACCGACGTCGTCATGCCGGACGTCAACGGCCGCGAGCTCGCCCAACGTCTTTGCCTGGCGAATCCCCGGCTCAAAGTCTTGTTCTTCTCCGGCTACGCTTCTCGAATCCTCGACTCGCAAGGCATCAAACAACCGGGGCTGTCGTTTCTGCCGAAACCCTTTACGCCGATGGCGCTCGCGAGACGGGTGCGTGAGATTCTCGACGCCCCCCGAGCGGACGTCGAGACGCTAAACGCGTGATCGTTCGCGGAACAGAGTTCTCGTCAGCCGAGAAGAGCGAGGGCTTTCGCTAGCCGCTCGGGCTCGACGGCGATCACCGCCGCGGTCTTTCGGGCTTTGGTATAGGCGGTGGCGTAAGCGTACTTCACCGGCACTCTCGCCTTCGCCAGCTTCTCCACCGCTTTGGCAAGCGCTCCGGGGCGGTTCTTGAGCTCCACGAAGAGTACTTCTTCCACCGTGAACTCGTAGCCCGCGCGCGACACCGCGTTTTCCGCCAGCTCCCGGTTCTGGACGAGAAGCCGAATGGGGCCGGTTTTTCCCTTGGTCGCCGGGGCGGACAGCGCCAGCAGGTTGACGCCGCCGTCGGCGAGGTCGCGACAGAGCCTGGCCAAAGTTCCCGTCTCGTTCTCGAGCTTTAGATTGAGCTGCGCGCGAATGGGCATCCGTCCTCCCCTCGTCCCGCGATTCTATCCGAGTCGGCCTCTCGCGCGTGGGGGGCGTCGCGTCGAGGTCTTGCCGGTCGAGCCTGGATCTCGGCCCCGGAATCGCGCAGAATCGCTCCAAACGAGTCAGTCGAGGAGGCAGCGATGAGACCCTGGCCCATCATGACGCTTGCCGGAGGACCGGTGGAAGTGAACGAGCGCACGTTGAGATCCCAATCCCGCCCGGTGCTCTATCACTACGACCCGGCGTTCATCGAGCTTTTCGATCGCACCTGCCGGCTCCTGCAGGACGTCTTTCGTACCCGAAACGATGTCGTGATCCTCCAGGGCGAGGCGGTCCTCGGGCTCGAGGCTGCGGCGGCCTGCCTGTTCTCCCCCGGCGACAAAGTCCTGAACCTGGTCTCGGGAGTGTTCGGCAAGTGGTTCGAGCTCTTCATCCAAAAATACGGAGGGACGGCGGTCGAGCTGGCGGTCTCCTACAACGATGCCATCGATCCCGACGACGTGCGCAAGGCTCTCGAGCACGATCCGGAGATCAAGTTTCTTTCCGTGGTCCACTCGGAGACGCCTTCGGCGACCATCAATCCCGTCAAAGAGATCGGCACGATCGCGAGAGAGTTCGGCGTCACGACGATCGTCGACACGGTTTCCGGTCTCGGCTCCGAGGTGCTGAGCCCCGAGGAGTGGAACATCGACGTCGCGGTGGCGGGTCCCCAAAAGTGTCTCGGAGGTCCTCCGGGCCTGTCTCTGATGACGGTGAGCCCCGAAGCCTGGAAGCTCATGGAATCCCGGCGTCCTCCGCTTCGGGGAAGTTTCCTGTCGATACTCGACTGGAAAGACGCCTGGATCGAGAACCGGCGGTTTCCTTATACGCCGTCGGTGAGCCTCATCTACGCACTGGAGTCGATTCTGGAACAGGCGCTCGAAGAGGGAATCGAGAAGATGGCCGCCCGGCACCGCGCCATCGCCAAGGCCTGTCGGAGTGGGGTGAGAGCACTCGGTCTCGAGTTGTGGGCAGACCGGGAATCGATCGCGAGCTCGGCGGTTACGGGAGTCAAACCACCCCCAGGAATCGCTGAAGGGTCATTGCGCTCCCATCTCAGAGACCGATACGGGGTGATGATTTCGGGAGGCTATGGCGATCTCGCGGGAAAGCTCTTTCGGCTGGGCCACATGGGCCTCGCCGCCCAACCGCCGTACCTTGCCGCTCAAATCGCGATGCTCGAGAGAAGCCTCGCCGACCTCGGCTATCCGCTGAAGCTGGGAAGTGGGGTCGGCGCGGCGCTCGCGGGTCTCGAATAAGCCGGCTTGAAATCGATCTCCGGGTAACTTACTCTCCCGCCCTGCGATCGGAGGTTCTTCATGAAGGCAAGAGTCCTGCTTCGGTTCGTCGCGCCCGCTCTCTTCGTCTCCATCCTTGCCTGTCAACCCGGCGCGGAAGAAGCCGCTCCCCCGTCGGTCGCAGCCGACGTGGTCTCGAAGCCCGCAGGCGCTGAATACGAAGGTGACGCTTTCACTTTTCACAAGATCACCGACGACGTCTATCACGCCGTCGGCACCGGCAATCTCGCCGTCGGCTGCAATGGGTCGGTGATCGTGAACGACAACGACGTCTTGATCGTCGACTCGCACATCAGCCCGGCGGCGGCCTGGGCGCTCCTCCGGGAGCTCGAGGCCATCACCGACAAGCCGGTTCGTTACGTCGTCAACACTCACTTTCATTTCGATCATGCGCACGGGAACCAGATCTTCGGTCCCGACGTCGAGGTCATCGGGCACGAGTTCACCCGAGAGAAGCTCGCTTCGGGAGCGTCCAAATCGGGACGCGCCTACGGGATGTTCGTAGGCGGCATTCCCGCCCGCATCGAAGAGCTCGAAGGCGAGCGTA
>DASPGQ010000368.1 GCA_035620555.1 Vicinamibacteria bacterium | reverse complement strand
GCGACGGTCAGCGTTAGTGGGGGAACGGCCAACAACGTGGGCGACTTCACGGCTGATTGCGCCGGTGCGACCGACGTGGCCGGTAACAAGAATCAGGCACTCGCCTCGTACTCGGTGCATTATGACTTCACCGGTTTCCTGAATCCGGTGGACAACCTCCCCGTAGTCAACTCGGTCAAAGCGGGGAGCAGCATCCCGCTGAAATTCAGTCTGGCTGGCGATCACGGCCTCGACGTTCTGGATGGCCTGTCTATGGTCTCGATCGATTGTGACAGCGGTGCGCCGAGCAACGAGATTCTTCCCGACGAGGTCAGCAGCGCCGGCAACAGCGGGCTGACGTATGACGCCTTGACCGACCAGTACATCTATGCGTGGAAGACCGAGAAGTCATGGGGCGGTGCATGCCGCACGTTGCAACTGCTACTGGACGACGGGGCAATTCGAGAGGCGCAGTTTTCGTTCCGATGATGCACGCCGAACGCCGCAATTTCCGTCGTAATGAGCTGGCGGGTAATCAGCCGGCCTCGCCGAATTTGGCGAGCTTCTCTCGAAGTCGCTTCGCGTGGCGAGCGACGTCGATGACGAAACGTACGTGCCGGCCTCGTCCAACCTCCTCGACGGCGTCGCGCACCGTGGCCTCGAGCGATATCTTCCGCCCTTCGACGGCAACCACCGCTACCTCGACCACGACCTCCTGACCGAGCGGTGTCGCCGCGAGATGGTCGACTTCGATGTGCACCCCGACCGAGCTTTCGCCCTCGTCGAGATGCTCCTGGATGAGCCTCAAGGCGGTGTACTCGATGTCGCGCACCATCGACGGCGTACTGTAGAGGCGCAGGTCCTCTCCGAGGAAGGAGATGGTGCGGTCACGATCGACAGGGATACGCTCATGGCGCGTGATGCCGGGTGCGAGAGTTGGCTTCATAACGCCGCGTCTACCCGTGCTCCTTGGCGTACCTCGCGACTTGTTCGTGGGTCGCGAACCACACACCCGAGTGCGAGCGCATGTACCGAATGAGGCGCTCCAGCATCGCGATTCGCGAGCGGTGGCCGATGATATGAGGGTGCAAGGTGAGGAGGAGCATGCCTCCTTCCTCGTAAGCGACGTCGAACTCTGCCGCCCATATCTCGTACACGCCGCTCGGTGGCGTATACGGCCGCGTGCTCGAGAAGCGGTCCATCCCGAAATAAGGATAGTCGTCGAGGATCCACTCGACGGGAAGCTGCACGACACCGGTTGGCCGACCCTCGCTCACCACCTCGTAGGGCACGTCGTCCGCCATGAGACTGCTGTCGTAGAGCAATCCCAGCTCGGCGATCAGGTCCGCCGTGCTCGGACTGTATTCCCACGAGCCCGTGCGAACGCCGACGGGGCGACGCCCGGCGATCTCCTCGATCGTATCGAGCGAGCGCACCATGAGCATTCGCTCGTCCTCCCGCTCGAGGCTTGCGGTCCATTCGTGGATCCAGCCGTGGATGCCGATCTCGTGACCGGCTTCGGCGATGCGCTTCACGTCGTCGGGATAGAGCTTGGCACTCACGCCGGGAACGAAGAACGTCGCCGGGATATCGTAGCGTTTCAAGAGCTCCAATACTCGGGGAAGAGCGGCGCGGGAACCGTACTCGCCGGTCGACAGGCGTGAAGGCGAAGTATCGCCATTACGCAGGGAGAGGGTCTCGTTGTCGAAGTCGAACGACAACGTCACCGCGACTCGGGCGCCCTCGGGCCAGGACGCCGGTAAGAGGCGGCGGCCAGCTCGAACCTTTTCGACGGCATCCCGCCAGCGCGAATCGGGCCACTTCCACGAAGGGTCTTCTGAAGAACTTCTCGGAGCGGTTTGCGATTCTGCAACCGGTAGAGCCGTTGTGAGCGCGCAAGCGATCGCCAGAAGCGATCGGAATACGACGTGGCGGGTGAACATTCGATACCTCCCTCCTGGAAGCTCGGCAGCCGGCAGGTGACGACTCCACCGATGAAGAGTTGGATTCTCGTTTAGAAGCTCGTCACGGATCAAGTTCTCCCGCCGGGGAGTCGGTGCTGCCGGAGCGAACCAGCCGGATTCTGCGTATCATGGTGGACGGCGGTAAGGAAGCACTCTTGCGAAACATCGACACAATCAGAAACGTCGCGATCATCGCCCACGTCGACCATGGAAAGACCACGCTCGTTGACGCGCTCTTGCATCAAAGCGGGGTCTTCCGGGAGAAACAGTCCGTGCGGGAACGGGTCATGGACTCCATCGACCTCGAGCGGGAGCGCGGCATCACGATCCTCGCGAAGAACACCGCCATCTGGTACTCCGGCATCAAAATCAACATCGTCGACACTCCCGGGCAGGCCGACTTCGGCGGCGAGGTCGAGCGCGCGCTGAGTCTCGTCGACGGCGCCCTCCTGCTGGTGGATGCGAGCGAGGGGCCGCTTCCGCAGACCCGCTACGTGCTCGGCAAGGCGCTTTCGAAGAGCCTTCCTCTCGTACTCGTGGTCAACAAAATCGACCGTCAGGACGCGCGCATCCAGCCGGTGGTGAACGAGGTCTTCGACCTTTTCATCGATCTCGACGCTGGCGAGAAACAGCTCGAATTTCCCATCCTCTACACGAACGCGCGCCGTGGCTCGGTACGCACCGACCCTCATGGCGAGGAGACCGATCTCCAGCCCCTGTTCGAAGCCATCGTCGCTCATCTTCCGCCGCCATCCGGGGATCCCGAACGAGTGCTGCAGCTCATGGTTTCGAACCTCGACTACAGCGACTATCTGGGAAGGCTCGCCATCGGGCGCATCTCGCAGGGGACGCTCCGTAGTGGCGCGGAAGTCGGAATCGCGAAGGCCGACGGCAGCATCGAGCCTACGCGAATCACCAAGCTCTACACGTTCCAGGGCCTCGAGCGCGTTGCCTCCGACGAAGTCGGGGCTGGCGACATCGTTTGTTTTGCCGGCGTCGAGGGGATCGCCATCGGGGATACCGTGACCGACAGCGAGAGCCCGGCGCCCCTTCCCAGGCTCCACGTCGACGAGCCCACGCTCTCCATGGTGTTCCAGGTGAACTCGTCACCTCTGGCAGGCAGAGAGGGAGAGCACGTCACCTCGAGAAAGCTGAAAGAGCGCCTCGAAAAAGAGCTCCTGACGAATGTCTCCCTTCAAATGGAGCCAACGGACTCCGCCGACGCCTTCAAGGTCTATGGTCGCGGGGAGCTTCAGCTCGCGATCCTGGTCGAGACCATGCGGCGAGAGGGCTACGAGCTCGCTCTTGGCAATCCCGAAGTCGTGACGCGCCAGGTCGACGGCCGCAAACAGGAGCCGTTCGAGATTCTGCTCGTGGACGTTGCCGAGCCCTACCAGGGGGTGGTCGTCGAAAAACTCGGGATCCGCAAAGGGCAGATGACTCACCTCATCAACCATGGCTCGGGACGGGTGCGGCTCGAGTTTCGTCTGCCCTCGAGGGGTCTCATCGGCATTCGGAGTGAGCTCCTCGCCGACACTCGTGGCACGGCGGTCCTGAACGCCATTTTCGAGGGCTACGACGACTGGCAGGGGCCGATGCCCAAGCGACTGACCGGCGCCCTGGTCGCCGACCGCCGCGGCCGAGCGACGGCCTATGCCCTTCACAACCTCGAAGATCGCGGCGAGCTCTTCATCGGCCAGGGAACCGAAGTCTACGAGGGCATGATCGTTGGCGAGAACGCGCGGCCCGCCGATCTCGACGTGAACGTAACCCGCGAGAAGAAGCTCACCAACATCCGGCAATCAACCGCGGACGTTGCCGTTAGGCTGACGCCCCATCGGCAGCTCAATCTCGAGCAAGCGATCGAGTTCATCCGCGACGACGAGCTCGTGGAGACGACGCCACAGTCGATCCGATTGCGAAAGAGGATTCTGGCGGCAAACCAGCGGCGTGCCTGGAGGAGCCAGTCGAACTGAGGGTCCGAGCTAAGTCGGACTCATTGGCTGCCGTCGAACAGGAGCTGTTGCTGTTCGGGGACGACGGTTGCTTCCGAGCTGTCCTCGTGGAGCACTTGAGACACCACGCGCTCGGTGACCTCGCCCAGGTAGCTCCGCAACGTGCTGGAAATGTCCTCGAACTCCGGCCACAGCGTCTCGTCGACGAACCGCTTCGGTACTCGGGCCATCACCGTCGTATAACGCTGCCGTTTGTAACGGTAAGGTCGGATGCCATAGCGTCGCAGGAGTGCAACGAACACCTTGCGCGACCATACGTCTACCATGGAGAACTGGTACTCGATCGGCGGATCCGTCCGCTCCCAGGAGGCGAGACGGTCCAGAATTCGCTGACGGGCGCGTTCTGCCGCGTCCCGTTCCCCTTCCGTCGTCGCGCCGGCGTGGAGCGCCTCGATCCGCCGGAGCTTTTCAATCAGCGTGAATTCGTCCATGCCGTCGACCCCTGACGCTAAAGAAGATCCTCATTACTTGATGACGAGATTCAGCCCCTCCAACCTCCCGCAAAAACGAGGCCTGATGTGGAAAGGACCTTGGTTCGACCCCCGATTTCAGTCCTTCGGTGTCAGTTTGAGCAAGCGCCCGGTACTGTCTTCCTCGTCGTCCTCCAGGACCCAGAGGGAGCCGTCCGGACCCTCGACGACGCTGCGAATCCTGGCACCCATGTCGTAACGCTCGATCTCGCGGGCCTCGTGGCCTTCGAGCTCGATACGCACGATCGCCCGGGATGACAGCCCGGCGACGAGTGCATCGCCGCGCCAGCCGGAGAACCGATCGCCGCGATAGACGATCAGGGAACCCGGTGAGATGACGGGTGTCCACCAAACGGCCGGTTTCTCGAATTCGGGACGCGTGTCGTGGTCGGGAATTTCACGCCCGTCGTAATGGTCGCCGTTGGAGACGATCGGATAGCCATAATTCGCTCCGCGCACGACGCGGTTCAACTCGTCACCGCCCGCCGGCCCCATTTCGATATCCCATAGCTGACCGTTCAGATCCAACGCCAGCCCGAGCACGTTGCGATGGCCGAGCGACCACACCTGCGGATAGACCCCGATATCGTCGACCAGCGGGTTCTCGTCGAAGTAATCGACGAAGGGGTTGTCGTCCGGAACCGAGCCGTCGTCGTGCAACCGAAGGATCTTGCCGAGGTTCGCCTGCATGTCCTGGGCCGGCGTGAATTTCTGGCGGTCTCCGGACGAGATCCACAGGTATCCCGCGTCATCGAACAGAAGCCGGTGGCCGTAATGGCCGTAACCGACGACCTTGGGATACTGCCTCCAGATGACCTCGAAGTCGGACAGTTCTCCGCCGCGCCCGGTCTCGTTCAGAACCGCGCGGGCAACGGCTGCGCCCCGGGTTTCGCCCCCCACACCGGACTCGGCGTAGCTCAGGTAGATCCGGTGGTTCTCGGCAAAATCCGGGTGCAGGGCGACGTCGCCCAGACCGCCCTGGCCGCCGTAAGC
>DASPGQ010000367.1 GCA_035620555.1 Vicinamibacteria bacterium | reverse complement strand
ACGGAGCCGGAGCTTGGACGGGCTCGCGTACGGATCGCGCTGAACGTGATCGATGAACAGCGTAGCCCCGGAAAGCGAATGACTTCCGGCAAGCGCCCGGTACTCCGTGTAGCCGCGGCCATCGATTCGGACGAGGATGCGTCTCAGCGGATCACTCAACGGTTCGCTAACCCTGAGCGCTGGCCGTCACTCCGGGGGTCTCCGCGGTCAAGGAAGCCAGCGATGCCTCGATCGCGACGGCAACGGTACGGCCTTTCTGCACGTCGACGGTCGTCAGGAGGGCCAGTCCGATCACGAAGAAGAGGATCAGCGCCAGGATGCCGAGTCGTCCCCCTCCCGTCCAGTCGGCGACTACGGCAAAGACGAAGGGCCCGACGATGTTGCCGAACTTGGAGCTCACGCTGAAGAAGCCGAAGAATTGAGACGACTTCGAGCGGGGCACCATCGTCGCGAAGAGAGACCGGGAAAGGGCCTGACTTCCGCCTTGCACGAGGGCGAGGAGCCCGGCCAGAGTCCAGAACTGCCAGGCCTCGGTCATGAAGAAGCCGAGGACCGAGATCCCGGTATAGACGAAGAGCGAGAGGTAGATGCCGTTTTTCGCTCCGATGCGGCTCGCGAGCGTGCCGAAGGCGAACGTCGCCGGGATGCCGACGAATTGGGCCAACAAGAAAGCGCCGACGAGATGCCCGGTGCCGATCCCGATTTCGGTTCCATAGGCCGTCGCCATCTTGATGATGGTGTTGATGCCGTCGTTGTAGAACCAGAAAGCGAGCAGGAAAACGAACAAGTCGCGGTAGCGGCGGAGCTCCGATATCGTCTCGACCACCCGCATGACGCCCACCCTGAGCGCGTTCTCAGAATTCACGCCGCTCCGGTCCACTCTCCTGGGCTCGGGCACGCGGCGAAGAATCGGGATGGTGAACAACACCCACCACACGGCGACGCTGAGAAACGCCCATCGTGAAGCCTCACTCGCGTCGGTGAAGCCAAAACGCGTCGGCCAGCTCAGCCACGCGAGATGGACGGCAAGCAGCAGGCCTCCGCCCACGTATCCCAGTGCATATCCCGCGGTCGAGACCCGATCGATTTCGTCGTCGCGCGCTACGTGAGGAAGCAATGACTCGTAGAAGACGTTTCCCGAGGCGAAGCCGATGTTTCCCAGAATGAACGCCGAGGAGGCGAAGAACCATTCCCCGTCACCGGCGAAGTAGAGGAGGAAGGTACCCAGGCTGCCGATGAAAGCGAAGAACGCCAGGAATTTCTTCTTCGCTCCGAGGAAATCGGCTGCCGCGCCGAGAACGGGAGACGTGAGCGCGACGACGACGAGAGCAACGGATTGGGTATATCCCCAGTATGCCGTCCGGTCCTCGGCGACCAGCGTGGAGCCCGCCACGGTCACGTAGTAGATGGGAAGCACGGTGCCCATCACCGTCGTGACGAAGGCCGAGTTCGCCCAGTCGTACATGGCCCAGGAGCGCAGCTCGCGCCGATGGAGCCCGATTGCTCGGAGCGTGCCTTCAAGGCCCAATCGTCTGCTCCATTCGCTCGATTCGTCCGCGTACGGAGTCGGGAAGGAGCGCTTTCTTCAGATTTTGATAATCGTAGGCAACGACGAGACCCTCTCCGTCGGCAACGACGCGCTGGCGCGATTCGCTCACGATCCGGTATCGCATGACGAAGCGATCCGCGCCGATGGTATCGGCCCGAGCTCCGGTCCAGACCGTATCGGGATAGACGAGGGGTTTTCTGAAGTTGCAGCTCGTCGATGCCAGGATGGGGCCGATGCCCGAGCGTTTCATTTCTTCCAGAAAGCCAATGCGCTCGAGGTAGGCGATCCGGGCACTTTCGAAGTAGCGGAAAAAGACGGTATTGTTGACGTGCCCCATCGCGTCCATGTCCCCCCAGGCGACGAGTGACTCGATCACGACGGGAAAATCGGCGTTCAGCCGGTCGCGCTCTTTCATCGAACTGTTTCAACCATCGGTACCGCGCATTCTACTGGAAACAACGGAGAGCACTTCCCGGATGCCTCGGGCGAAAACCGCTCGTTCGGTGAGAAGGCTGACGACGACCAGGGCTTCTCGATCGAATCCGAAGTAAGCACCCGGATGGACATAGACCGAGGCCTCCTCCAGGAAGCGAAGCGCCCAGGATTCGGAGCTTTCGATCGCGGGAAGGCGTACCGGTGCGTACCAGCCGGCCTCGGGGGGCAGGATGGAGACCGAAGGTTCGGCCGGGACGAGGGACGACAAGACCGAGAGGTTCGAACGCGTCCGAAGAGAGATGCGTTCGGCAATCCCGGGAGCCAGCGCGAGCAGGTGCGGTGCCGCAATCTGAACCGGAGTTCCCACCGAGAGGTAGGTGTCCGAGATGTGCTCCAGGCGGTTCGCGGCTTCGCCGGTGAGCTCGGGAGATCCACCGATGGCGATCCAGGCCAACTTGAGCTGGGGAAGCCCGGCGAGCTTGGATAGCCCGCTGAGGACGAAGACGAGACCCGCGGTCGCGCCGGCAAAGCTGGGAATCTCTTGGTTTCGCTGAAGCGGATAGTCGAGAAAGACTTCGTCCACGATGAGCGAGATGCCCTTCGTTTCGGAGAGCTCGAGCAGGTTCTCGCGGACATCGGGAGTCGGGTAGGACCCCGTCGGGTTGTTCGGATTCACGACGACGAGGGCGCGGGTACGCGGTGAGATGAGTGAGGCAAGCGACGCCAGATCGATGCGCCACCCGTCTTCGAGCCGCAACGGGTAGGCAATGCTCTTTACCTCGTCCAGGGCCGCGAGAAAGCGCAGCAGAGGGTAGCTCGGCTCGGGAACAAGGACCTCGTCTCCCGCGTCACACAGGAGCTTGAAGACGTGCCCGTAGGCTTCGCTGGTGCTCGCCGTCAGGACGACGTCGTCAGCGTGGATCGCGCAGCCGCGGTCTGCGTAGTAACGCGCGACCGCTTCGCGCGCGGGCAAGTGCCCCTTCGCCGACGGTTCGTAGACCAGGGCCTCCGCTCGGGCCAGCGCGTTCAGAATTTCTTCACCCGGGTAACTCAAGCCCGCACGGGTCGGATTGGAAACCGTGAGGTCGGAGACCGGGTGGTTCTCCTCTCGCTTGCGCCTGAGGGCTCGGGACAGCTCGTTCTCCTCGAGGTTCCAGCTCAGCCTATTCGAGAATATTGACATTGACGTCTGTGCGGCAGGAGAACCATAATTCATTCCACCCATGGCGCGAGGCACGGTGAAATGGTTCGATGAACGCGAAGGCTACGGATTCATTATGCGTGATGACGGGCCGGACGTATATGTCGACGGCGCTGCCATCGTACCGAGCAGCCTTCGTTCGTTGGCCGAAGGCCAGGCGGTCGAGTTCGACATGACCGCCGGACCCCGAGGTCCTCGTGCCCTGAATGTAAAACCCGTCTGAGACTGGTTTTGGCCTTGGCGCGAATCCTCACCCGGTTTCCCCATCTGCCTTCCCTCGGGTTGATGGTGATGTCCCTGCCGGCCTATTTTCTCGCATACCAGCAAAATCCCGCGTTGCATTTTGGAATCGGGCGATGGGATGGTGCCTTCCTCGGGGATCCAACGGCGTTCTATCCGCCGGTGAGGTTGTCCGGCCCATTCCGGAATCCTGATGGATCGGTCGAAGTTCGAGAATTCGTGGGACGGCTGACCAAGAGAGAGACGAGTTTCCACCTTCCGTTTCACGCCGTTCGAAGTCCCATCGTTCTCACGATTCGTTGTCATCGGTTCGGCCAGCAGGGTACGGTGGTCCTGAGGGTCAACGACCACCATATTCGTGACTTCTTATTTACGAAGACGTCCTACCCTTGGGGCGGGATACGGGCGATCGTTCCTCAGGACGTCGCCGAGAGTGGTCCTCTCCGGATCACGCTCGCCGTCCAAGGCGGGGACGAGCCGCCGAGCCACCTCCCACCCGACTTCGGGCTCGGCGTCGACTGGCTGGAGGTCGCTCCCATGTCCCGGGGAGCCGTCCTGCTCCCGACCCCCGGACAATGGGTGAGCTTGCTTCTGCTTCTCCTATCGGCCTTTGCCTTCCTCCGGTTACTGCCAGCCACCCCGGCTCAGACGACGTTCGTCTTGCTCCTGATCACGGGCTCGGCTCTCTGGATGCTGGTCGCCTATTCCGTCACCGGCCAACGCGTCGTGTCGGCGGCATGGCTCGTTTTCCCCGTCGCGCTTCTCGCGCTCCGGCTTGCTGAGCTCATCGACTCCTGGCGCAGAACTTATTTTGTATCAACGAATTACGACGACGTGCCTCGCTCCGATTAGGACAAATCGTCCTGATTAGTGTACAATAACAGAATGAAGGCAATGGCAGTATCGCAACGCATACAGCATGAGAAGTTCGGGTTGGGTGTAGTAGCCGAAGCCGATTCCGAGTACACCGTGATCGAGTTCGA